>JBHLLE010000181.1:0-7102 GCA_048885945.1 Candidatus Hermodarchaeota archaeon
TAAAAACTAGATACGATTCAAATGTTAGGTTAGATATAATGGTTTCTACCGATGTTAACATAAAAAAAGCTTTTGAGTATATTGATGAATTACCACCCGTAAAAGATTTTGAACGTAAATTTTTCATTATAGGAGGAAATGTGTATACCGACGAAGAAGTTGTAGAAAGTTTCGTTAAAGAAGAAAAAATTGTGAAAAAACCTTTAAAATTAGGTATATTAAATAATGGTTTTACTATATTTTATGACGACGAATATTCAACCCGACTTGTTATAAATGATAGAAAAATTCAAGGGATTGAATTATTTACACCAAAAAGAATTGATTCAAAATCTCAGGTTCTAGATTTAAAAATTCCCATATTCCAAGAAGAAAAACTTTCCAAACAAGGCAATATAACCGCGTTAACAGACGCGTTTAAAATACCTTCAAAATTACCAGAAGAAAAGACGGATTAAATTCAATTTTGAAATTTAAAAATTTGAAGCTTTAGTTTAATTTTAGTTAGAATTTTCTATCTTTTAAACAAATGAATGATTTCCGTTTTATCAATTTTAATAATCAAATATTACAACAAATTAAATAGATTGAAATTTTATTTTTATCATGGGTATAATGTAATACCTAAAAAATATATGAATTAAAATAAAAAATATTAGTTGTATAATTTATGGCTAAAACGGAATATTATATTGGGGAGGCCCTTGTAGGGTCTGAGGCCAACCTTGCTCACGTCGATCTCATAATAGGATCCAAAGATGGTCCGGTAGGAATATCTTTTGCGAATGCTCTTAGTACGCCTTCAATGGGACACGGTGGTCTTCTCGGATGCATTCGACCTAATCTCTTATCTAAACCAATTAGTTTAATTGTGCCAAAAGTTACAGTTTCCAAAATGGAAGAAGCTAATAAAATTTTTGGCCCTGCTCAAGCCGCTGTCGCTAAAGGTATTGCGGATGCTGTAGAAGAAGGGCTTATTCCTATGAATAAAATAGACGAATGGGTAATTATCGCAAGTGTTTTTATTCATCCGGAAGCCTCAGATTATAGAAAAATCTACCAATATAATTATGGAGCAACAAAATTAGCAATTAAAAGGGCTCTTCAAAAATATCCCCCTATCGAGAAAATTTTCTATGATAAAGATAGGGCAAAACATCCTGTTGCTGGGCTTAGAGTTCCAAGGTTATGGAGACCTCCATATTTACAGATCGCTCTGGATGCTCCATCTTTAGAGCACCAGATGAAAGTCGTAAAAGAATTACCAAAAAGCGATCGGATTATTGTAGAAGTAGGAACACCTTTTCTGAAAAAATATGGTGTGGAATCCATTAAGAAAATTAGAGAAATTGCCCCTGATAAATTTATTGTAGCAGATTTAAAAACTCTTGATGTCGGGAAATTAGAAGTAGATTTTACTTTTGATGCGTCTGCCGATGCTGTAGTTGCCAGTGGTTTAGCGTCGCCCTCTTCCATAGATAAATTTATTTTAGAGGCGCAGCGTTTAGGCATCTATGCGTTTGTAGATACTATGGAAGTACCCGATCCTGTAGAAAAATTAAGTCAATTAAAACAAATTCCAGATGTTGTTATTTTGCACAGAGCTATTGATGTAGAACAAGCAGCTCATGTAGAATCTCCTGATGCGGCACAAAAAATAAGATGGAGATTTGTTCCTAAAATTAAAGAATTATATAAAGATAATAAATTAGCATCAGGAAGAGATCGCGTTTTAGTTGCAGTTGCAGGAGGTATTGAACCTGCTACGGCTCAATATGCCCTTGATATGAAAGCTGATATTCTTATTGTAGGCAGATTCATTACCTCGTCAAAAGATGTTAAAAATTCAGTGAGAAGATTCTTAAATATGCTTCCTGGGTATTCCGATATTAACCTAAAACGAATACACAGTGAAGATGACGATGAGAGCATTAAAAAAGCCACATGGGATTAATTTTTTTTTAACTCTTATTTTTGATTACTTTACTTTATTGAATATAAGTTCTAATAAAATTATAAAAAGAAAAAAACAAAATAAATAAACAGATTAAAGTTTAATTGGCCTACTATTGGCCTGGAAGATAGGCCCTATGAATTGTGAATACAGACGTGCGTAAGCCGCATGATTGCTTACAATGCTTATCATTTCAGCTTCATTTTTAGTATAGGGGGCTAAAATAACTTCTTCAGCATCTCTAGTTACTGCAATATACTCTCCTGGTGAAGCCAAATTTCTAAATTGGATATTTCCTAGCGCCATCATTTTTTTAACAATATCTCCATAGGCTTGCATGTCCCAGTGAGAAGTAATCATAAATCTTGCGGCCTTTCTTTGATAAGCAAATTCAGATACTATTTGCAATATTTCAGGGATAACGATCGGAGTAACGATTATTATTGACGATTTAGTTCTATAAACAGCATCTTTAACTGCTGCAACTAAAGAATTCAATCCAATTGTGTGCCAGGTAGTGACTTTACTTATTTCTGGAATCGAACTCGAAGCAGAATGGATATCTTTTAATTTATTCTCGTTATTTTCTGCAAGTTCTGTTGCATCATCAATGGAGTTCATAAATTGAAGCGTAAAATCTGCTATAGCATCTTTAATATTTTGAATTGTTTCTCTAGTAGTGGTAGATAAACTATTTTGTAAAGTTTCCGCATTTTCTTTATATTTTGCTTTATGGTCTTCTAGCATATCAATTAGCATTTTATCCATGTCTGACGATTCTTGATTCCAAAGATCAATCTCTGAATCAATTTTTTCAGAACTATCTTTTTTCCCTCCCTCAATTTTAGCGTTTACATCACTCGTCCAAGCTTCATTTTTACTTTTGATTTCAGAATCAAAATCTGAGTATCTTTTTAGATTATCTTCTTTATGTCTATTGACAGCTTCATCGTATTGTTTATTATGCTGTTTCAATGTACTCTCTAACGAATCTTTTAGTTTAATTGTTGTATCGCTACAGTCTTTTATGCCAGCTTGCAAAGTATTATCAATTTCTCCCGCCATATCTGTAGCTAATGCTTCAAGCTCTGCACTAATCTCCTCTTGAGCTCGCTTATCCAGGTCACTTGATTCTGCTTCGATTGAATCGTTTTCTTTAGCCATTACATCAGTAACATCTGATTTTATCTCATCTACTGTAGTTTGGGTGTCTTTTATGTAAAGATTGCAATCGTTCACGTAATCGTCTTTAAATGTCCTTGATACATTAGCCACTTCTTGTTCAATTATTTTCCATCTATCAACAAATTTTTTCTTCTTCCCTTTCGTAAAAAAGAGACCTTGCTTTGCTATATCTTCAGAGAAATCGCTAAACTTATTTGCGTTATTTAATAGGTCTTCCAGTAATGTTAATGCTCTATCTCTATATGAGTTTACTTGGTCTCTTAATTTTAAATGTCTATCGTCTACCTTAGAATGAATATTGGATTCTACTCTACCAGTGGTACTCTTTATTTGGGTGACATGCTCACCTAATAATCTAGAAATTCTGTTCTTCAAATCGTTTATTACCTTATCCATTCTTTCTAGATATTTCTCCAGTATTTGTTCCATTTTCGGTTTTAATTCGCTAGCAATAGTTTTGTGTCTGTCTACATGCCCATCTAGATCTTTTTTCAATTCAGTTTCTAAATTATTAACTCGGGTTGATACGTCATTTAATAAATCTTTTACTAAATTGGTCAAATCTTCTTTGGCTTTATTTATTGCAGTCTCATTATCGCCAACAAAGGATTTGGAAATGCTAATTAAATCTGAATTTAAATTATCGCAAATGCTATGTAGGTTTGCTTCAAGTTCTTTAGACGTATCTTTAAATCTTGCTGTTGCTTTAATTATCCTTTCTGTTTTACTTTTATTCTTACTATCAGAATCTTCGAAAAACAATTTTACTTGATTCGCTACAGCATTTTCAACCTCACCAATGCTGTTATTTTGGATCGCTTCAAGTTTTTCAAATCTATTGGACTGGTCAGCAAGAACACTGTCTTTTATTTTTGCAATCTCATTTCTAAACAATCCGGATTCGTTCGTAAACAACTCAAAATAAGGTTCAAGTGGTAAATATCTGTCAATTATTCCCTCTATTTTTTTTAAAAAGTTTTTCTCAACTAACATATTAGTAATTTCTAAAACGCGGTCGTATTCTATTTCACCTTCTTCAAATGAAAGGAATGCCTCTGAAATTGTTGCTCTTGGTGTTCTTAGATACATTAAGTATACTTTTATATCGTCTTCTGTTAATCCATATCGAGTAAAAACTTCTTTAGTGAATTCTTTTAATGACATTGGGTTTTTGCTCCAAGAATTGTTTTATCATAAATACTATATCTAAAGAAAAACAAATTTTCTTAGAAATAAGGTATTATTATTTTAGTTTTCAACTATTAATTAATATTTTTATATTGATTTTGACTTTTAAAACTTTACTTATAAATTAAGAAACTAATCTTTATTTGTTTTTGTCCTTTTAATCCTTTTGTTTTGTTCCCGTTATTTGAACTTTATGAAAAAGAATAGTGGCGATTATTATTAATATTGTCCCCATACCAGATAATATTATTCCATAACTGATAGGCGATGTTGGTCCAAAAATCTCAAAGCAAAAGGAAATAATTAATATTGTTGTACCTGTAGCAAAACATCCTATCATTATAAATGCACCCGAATAAGATCCACTTAAAGATATTCCTGATTTTGTTTCAGCAGAGTCAATAAGATCGCTTAAAATTGCTAATGGAAAAATCATTGTTCCCACTAAAGTACATAAAGAAAAGGAAAGTAAAATAGTCCCTAAAATAAATAATAATAAGTGATTCATAGGAAAGATTATTATTATCAATAAAGAAAATGCAACACAAGAGATAAGCAAGCAATATGTCATTGTTTTTTTCAAACCATATTTATTTAAAATGGTTTGCCATACACCAAACGAAAGTATCGCTGATATAAAGGCTATTATAATTAAAACGATAAATTCACCCCCTCTTAGGTCAAGAACGAATGTTGCTATTAGTAAAACTAAATATTGTAATGCTATGAATGGAATCCAAAAAAGAAAAAAAGACACCAGGAAAATTCTATTATTCTTATCTTTAAATGGATATAATAATCTATTAATGAACTGTTTAAAAGAAAGGATATCGTCCATTGCTCTTGGAGGTTCTTTAATAACAAATAACATTATAATAAGTAATAATAAAAACATAAGAGATATTAATACTGAAAACATAAAAATTTGAGAATAAATGAATTTACCCAATGAAGATTCATTATAAAATAAATCTGGATCTTCTCTTGAAAGATTTTGAGTTGCATTACCCATTAATGCGAATGGTATTATGGTGCCAACGATCACTCCAAATACCATTAAAATTAGGTTTATCATGGAGATTTTTACACGGTTTTGTTCATCTGTGCTCAGTTCAGGGAGTAAAGCATAAATAGAGGATTGAGTTCCAGCACATGTTAACCGAAATAGGAATGAAAAAATGATAAACCAAATTACAAGAGGGATATAAATTTGTCCATAATTTGTAGTGGGAATTGGAGGAATCCATATAAATATAAAGAGAATAGCTAATGCTGGACCTGTGATTATTATAACCTTTTTTTTTCCAATTTTATCCGCAATTACACCCCATACTATGCACATAACAGCGTAAAAGTATATTGAGGCTGAATATATAATTCCAGCAACGATTGGAGGTTGTCCCATTACGTTAATATAAAATATGAGCGTAAAATTGACTGCAATTGCTAATATGGCTTGTAAACCTGCGTTTGGAAATCCATATATCGCTGCTTCCCTCGTTGATAGTGTTCTTTGCTCTTTTCGAATCTTATCTTGCTTTTTCGTAGAATTATCCATAATTATAACCTAATGATTTTTAGAGGAATAAAATTATAATCTTAGTTAAATTGAAAAATCTAATTTCTAATTTTAAGATATTGAATTGAAAATTAGGCCTATACTATAATATGCGAATTTAAGAAAAAAAACCTATAAATATGATTGATTAATGATTCTAAAAAATCAAACATTATATATAATTTAAGATATTCAATATCTTAAGTCTCTTGATTTTTAGTTTTTACTCAATTAAACCCTTAAATCTTAATTTTTAGCAATAAGCCTAATATGAAAATAAAAATTTTTACTTTAAAAGAAAAAGTTACATTTCCATCTGAACAATTGCTTTTATACGGACTTCTAGATGATCTTCCAGAAGAAAAAGAAGAAGAGCATAATTTTAAGGGTGAACCAAAAATGAAAAATGTAATTAAAAAATGCAAAGAACTCTTCATTTATGTCGATGATGTTAATGAATGTGATATAATTATTTTCCCCTATAAATATAAAGAATCAAGCGATAAAATTTTTCTTAGCTTAATGAAGCTTGCTAATAAACAAAAGAAAAAATTATTTTGTTTTTTTATTGATGATAATGATAGACGAATAATTCCAAAAAAAAAAAATGTCATATTGTATAGAACAAGTTTCTATAGGAAAACAAAACAAAAAAATGAGTTTGCCATACCGGCATTTTTTCCTGATTATTATTCTCATGATTTTAAAAAAAATACAAAATTATCGATAGGTTTTTGTGGTCATACAAATTTGGGTCGACTTAAATATCTTAATTATTTATCAAAATCAAACATAGAAACAGATTTTATCATAAGAACTGGTTTTTGGGCACCAGGAATTGATAAATTAACTGCACGAAGAGAATACATTGAAAACATGAGAAATAATTTATTTATTTTTTGTTTTAGGGGAACAGGTAATTTTTGTTATAGATTTTATGAAACCCTCATGATGGGAAAAATACCTGTTTTAATAAATACTGATCGTGTTTTCCCATTTGAAGAATGCTATGAACTTAAATCTTTAGGTATAATAATCGATGAACAAGATTTAAGTAAGGGCAAGATTGATTTAGAAACCGAAATTTTGAATTTTTATCACACTAATAAAAATAATCTAATTGATATGCAAAAAAATAATCGGAAAATCTGGGAAGACTATTTCAGTCCCAAGGGATTTATTAATCATTTTTACGAAAGGTGTTTGAATCATTTTCA
>JBHLLE010000182.1:0-7076 GCA_048885945.1 Candidatus Hermodarchaeota archaeon
CAATACTTTCTAAAGTAGGACTCATTAGCGTAGATAAGGCTAAAATATCCGCTTTATTTTCTCTGATTGCACTAATAAAATTCTCTGCAGTAACGTTTCGACCACAATCTATAACTTTATAACCCGCTGCTTCTAAAAATAATTTTGTCATATTTTTTCCAATATCGTGAATATCACCTCTAACAACACCGATTACGACAACAGCTTTATGGGTAGTTTTTTGTTTTTCCAAATGAGGCTTAAAAATCTCTAAAGCATCGTATAAAGCGTCAGCAGAAATGATTATTTCAGGAAGAAAATATTCTCGTTTCTCGTATAATTCACTAACTACTCTCATTCCTTCGTTTAATGCTTTAAGTATTAATTCGTTTAGATCTAATCTTTGATTCACTGCTTCTTTAGCTAAAGAGATGGCTAATTCTGAATCTCCTTCTATAACTGATTGTTTCAACTTCTCAATTATATTCATAATATTAATTCTATCTTTAGATTTAAAAAAATTCTGAGGAATTGTTTATAAAGGATTTAACACTGCTAATATAACCAATTATTTTCATATCTAATTGTTTTGCTATTTGAAAATGTAAAAAAGAAGATTATTAAATACGAATTTATTCTAATTTGGCGATATTCAGAGATTCTCCTATTTTATTTGCTATTAATGCTGCAGATGCTCCTGCACCAAACCCATTGTCAATATTTACAACTAAGAGCCCTGGAGAGCAAGATTGCAGCATTGTGATTAGTGCTCCTTTTCCTTTTTCTCCCATTCCATATCCAGTAGAGGTGGGAACTCCTATGACTGGAATATCAATTAAAGCAGCAACTACTCCCGGTAACGTTCCTTCCATTCCAGCGCATACGATAACCACATGTACTCCCATTTTAATCATAGTGCTTAATGGTGTGAATATTCTATGAAGTCCTGCAATGCCCACGTCATAACTAGAAATTGTTTCACACCCCATTGCTTGTAAAATCACTTTAGCTTCTTCTGCAACGAGTATATCTGAACTTCCTGCAGTAATTATTCCCACTTTCCCTTTTTTTTTAGTAAATCTAAAAGATTTTTCCTTGAGAATTATAATTCGCCCCAGATCATTCACCTCAGTATAATATTTTGTATTATTTTCAAATTTTTGTATTATCAAATCTTTTTGATCTGAAGCATAGCGAGAAATTATCGCAAAATTTTTCTTTGTTAAAAAAGAATCAATTATTTCTAATAACATTCGATTAGGCTTATTTGATGCATAAATTACTTCTGGTACACCAGTTCTTGTCTTACGAAAAATATCTAACTTAGCTAAATCACCAACCTGTTCAATTAAATTTGCTCGTAACAGTTTCTCTGCTTCTTCCATTGAAATTTGATTATTCTGAAAACTTTTTAAAATTTCAATAATATCATCCATATTATTTCAATTCCCATACGGATTAAAAATTTTTATCATTTGTTCTAGTTTTTTTCCGTCATATTCGTCCGTGAAATTTGACATGTATCCTTCAATTCCAAAATAATCCTGAGTATTTGATTTTTCCCCTTTTAATAAATTTGGTTTAAATATATCACCGTTCAATTTTGGGGGTCTTCCATAAGAATAAGGCTTATCCCAATTTTCTTCGTTAAAATCTAGATTTGTCCAGGTATTTTTCTCTAAACCGTTACTTACTTTGCATATCCAGTTTTTATCTGTTTTAATCTCTTGAATCTTATCATTATTTAATAAGATTTGACCAAAAAGATTTATAGCCCCTTTATATTGATCGTAATTATAAGCCTCAATTGAAATTGTGTTTATTCCTTGCTTAAGATATTCAGTGATATCGAAAGTTTTAACTCTAAATTTAATGGGTAATATTGACATCGTGTATCTACCTAATACTTCACCTACAAATTCTTTATTAATATAAACTTTCATGTGATTAAAAGCGATTCCCTGGAGTATAGCTTTTTTAACTGGTTTTTTGATTTCAAATACCTTTCTAAAATATCTAGGTTTCAAAGTGCTAAATTTTTCTTTACTCCAAATCCACTCTGATTCTATGTATGGATCTTTAAAATAAATTTTATTTTTCAGCTGAGTAATCTTTTCTTCATACTTTTCAATGAGAAAATCAAAAAGTTCAAGTATTAAATCTAAACACGGGCGTTTAGCTGCTCTTAACCACAGGCTTTCAAATTTATTTTTCAAATAGATGGTCTTTTCCTTAATATATTTTAAGCTAGGAATTAATTCGTCTATCTGATTTTGTTTTATATCCGATTGGTTTAGAGCATTTGATACTTTTAACGATATGTCTATTTTTTCTCTTAAGTATATCGCTAATTCAGCTCCAAATTCAATATATTCAAAGTTTTCAGATTCAAATAGTACCTTAGATTTAAGCTTATCGTAGATTTCCAAACAATTTGCCGCAAGATCTCCCAATTTTTCGTAGTTTTCAAAAGGATTATTAAACTTCTTTTTTGGGAAAGGATGTTTAAAAAAGTAGGTAAAAAATAAAGGAGGTAATAAAAAGGAGAGTCTATAGTAATACGAGGAAGACTTACTCAATTTAGAAAACATTATTTTAAACTTATCTAAGGATTTCTTTTCAATTCCATAGAAAAGAAATCCAAATTTTTTAATAAAACTATGATAATTAAAATCTAAGCAATTCCAAGCTAAATCTCCAGATTCTATAGCCCCAAATATCTCATTTTCTCTAAATGAATAATATCTCATATCACCCCAAGTAGAATTAATAACTCCTAAGCAACCTTTTTTCCTATTATTATAGGCTTCTTTAATAAAATAATGAATATTTCTAGTTGCTGTTTTATTATCAGGAAAATTTCGCTGCCAATTAAGCATTGAAGGGCTAACAATTACTTTAAACCCCGCATTTAAAAATCTCTCAAGGTCAGGATAGTTTTTTTTAGGTGAATAATCCCAATACATCAAAATTAGGTTTTTATTTAAATTTTTTAATATCTTCTCATTTTTTCTCACAATATCATCGTACATTATCACGTGTTCGTTATTATTCTCACAAGCAATTTGGTAAACTTTTTCATAGAACTCTAATAACGCTTCACTTTTTCCATTCGATTTAATATAATCTCTTGAATGATATCTACCGATATCAAAACTCTCGTCGCAACCAATATGAAAATATTTAGTAGAAAATGCTCTACTTATTTCAGAAATGTAATCATTTAAAAAATCGAATATCTTAGGATTTGAAATGCTTAAAGAATGAGCTCCAGGAAATTCTGCTAATTGTTCGTATTCCTTATGTTGTAAAATACTATCCATGTGACCTAAACATTCAAAGATGGGTACAAACTCAACAAATCTAGTTTTAGCAAAAGCGTCAATTTCCTTAATTTCTTCAATAGTCAGTGCTCCTCGATTTTTCCCTATTAAAGGATGTTTTGGGTGCATAAACATATCTTCCATGTAAGGACAGTAAAAATTCATTTTATAATGACTAATAATTCTAATATACCTTTTTGCGTTTTCTAAGGTAAAAACTTGACCTCGTGAAATATCCTGGGCAATCCCTCTTATTTTTAAATCGGGCTCATCTATAATTGTGAGCCCTGGAAGTAAAATTTCGTTTCTTTTTTCTTTTGATGGAGTTACTAATTTGTAATTGTCTACTAAGTCATTTTTTATTAATTGAATTAAAGTTTGAATCCCATAGAATAATCCTTTTTCGTGTAATCCATAAATCATAACTACATTTTTATTTATTTCCAGAATATAGCTATCTTCGTTATCTTTCTCGCTGAATTCTCTTAGACTAATTTGATCTTGATATTGGGCAAAATCATCAACATCTTCAGTTTGGGCTAAAGAAATATTCGTTTTATCAGCAAGGAAATTGTTAATATCTTCTAAGATTATTTTTTGATTTTTAACGTGAGAAAAATATATCTTTGATTTTGATGACAATTTATAACCACAATTGGTCTTACCTATTTTAAGAATTTTAGGTTTAGGGATTAATATTGGATTTTCAAAGTGTATATTTTCAAGTTTTTCTAAGTTAATTATTGAAATTATCTTTATATGAGAACTCATAATATCCTCTTGTATTATAAATACTTATGTTGATTTTAAATTACTTATTTCGTTAAATTTTGGAATTTCTGGTTAAATAAACTTGAAAACTTCAAGATATCAAGATTAAACAATTAAAATTTCAGCGTATAAAAATTAAAAAAAGATAATAAGAACTTAAAATAATTATAAATTGATACTATCCTAATTGAAAATCTTAATTTAAAGTGATAAATGAAATGAAGATTGATTATACTTCATATAAAGATGTGGATTTAAAAGGTAAAAAGGTACTTATACGAGTAGATATCAATTCTAACATTGATGTAGAAAAAATGGTAATTAGAGATTCTCCAAGAATTAGAGCGCTAATTCCAGAATTAGAGCAAATGAAAGATTCTGCAATAATTATCATGGCACACCAATCACGTCCAGGTGAAAAAGACTTTATTGATTTAGACATCCATGCTAAACAAATTGAAAAAGAATTAGGGCGTCCAGTTAAATTTGTTAAGGATATTTTTGGAGAACAAGCAGTAAAAGCAATTAAAGAATTAAAACAGGGTGAAATTTTAGTATTAAATAATATTCGCAAATGGGACGGAGAAATGGCAAAATATAAGAGTTTTACTGATGCAGAAAATACAGTAATGGTCAAAACATTATTTCCTTTAGTGGATTACGTAATTGTTGACGCTTTTGGAGCTGCTCATCGTGCACATGTATCAATTGTAGGTTGGCCAAAAATGCTAGCTGGTCCAATTACAGCTAAAGAATTAAATGCGTTAAAGAAAATTATGGATGAACCTGAAAAACCCATGACAATGCTTATTGGTGGTGCTAAAGCAATAGACAAGTTTAAAGCAATGAAATATAATTTTGATAATGGAAAATTAAATTATGCTTTATGTTCTGGATTAACTGCAATTTTAGTTTTCGAAGCTTTAGGAAAATCAATGGGAGAAGTGAATCATAAGATAATCGCTAAAGATTTAGAAGAGAACAAGGATCTTATTTTAGAAACTTATAATAAATATAAAGATAATATTTATCTTCCCGATGATTTAATTATTGATGATAACGGTAATAGAAAAACTATAAGTATTGACGAAGCTGCAACCTATAATACAACAACTGGAGACATCGGAGCAAAAACCGTTAGCAAATTTAAAGAAGTAATAAAAAAATCTAAAACTATAATAGCAAATGGCCCCCCAGGAATATTTGAAAAAGAAGTCTTTAGAGAAGCAACGAATGATATGATTGATGCTATGATAGAAGCCACCAAGGAAAATAATGCTCTTTCTATAATAGGTGGTGGAGAAATGGGAGCAGCAGCAGCCATGGCAGGAAAAGCAGACGATGTGTCTTTTATTTCAACGGCTGGGGGAGCTATGTTAGAAATTTTATCTGGAAATGACTTACCTATGATACGCGCATTAAGAGAAAAAAAAGTATAAAATCTAATTTTTAATTTTTCTATTTTTTTAAATATTGAACTATTTATCTAAGGATTATTATATTTTCCAAAACCCTAGCAAGGGGTCGTTATCTTGTAACTAGCTTTTATTTACAAGAATCATTCATTTTGGATTTATTCTTCATTTATTTAATAACAACACAGTGAATTTTCAATTTTATGTATCTCTGTAACTCTATAACTTATATCTCCTTGATTCTGAATAAATATAATACTGCAACCTCATCCGCCTCCGGTCCCTTCATCACTTACCTCTCCATCATCATTATTGTCAGATTGAGAGTCATTAGTAGATGTCTCTTGAAGATTCAGAAACTTAATAACTATAAGTACTGATGTTATGATTAAAAGGATTATAACTACTATAGTAATTTTCGTTTTTTTTGTATCCCTATTATTTCCTTGTTCAGAATTGATAAGATAAATCATTTTTTTTTTTGGTTTTTTTTAATTAATTTAAGTATATATACTCTAAAACAATTCTTATTAAAAAATTTGACAAATTCTTTATCTGATTAAATAAAATCTAAAAACATCAATAAATTTAATAATTAGAGAAAAATTTTTAATAGTAATTATTGAACAAAAAATAAAGCAACATATACTAACATAAATATTAAAAATTTGGGCCCGTGGTCTAGTGGTATGACGTCCGCTTGACGTGCGGAAGGTCGCGAGTTCAATTCTCGCCGGGCCCATTATAAAATTAAACTAAAAAATAATATGCCATTAAAAATTCGTTGGGTACAGAAAGACTATTTGAGTATTGCTCTTATATTATTAGGGGCTTGTGGATTATTTCAATCAGCGATTATTTTTATCGCTCAATATTTAATTGGAATAGGAAATTATTTAATCGTAATTATAATTCCTGCAGGGGCAACTTTAGCGTTATTTTATTGTACAACAATCATTTTTGAAAGTTATTCTCAAGTTGAGAGAAGAAAGAAAATTCGAAGCCAATTTCAGAAAAAAAGAGATACAAAAACAATTAAGAAATTTATGATGAATCAAACGGTAAAACCACTTTTAATAGTGTTCTCGGTCTTTAGTTTATCCTTTATTATCTCCATATTAATTAGTTATCTTTTCTTTACTCCCGGAATTTCTTTCATTATAGCAGAGAATGTCGCATGTGTTGCTTGTCTATTAGTTTCAAATTTAATAGAAAGAAATTATGCGAAAGTAAGGAAATATTAGAATTAAAGTGAATTCTTAAATTTTTCTTAGGATTTCACGATTAAATAGAAAAATATTTTTAAATTCTATACAAAAAATTTGAAGATAGATTTAAATCTCAGAAATATTCTTATATATTAGAAATATTAAGTAATAAAAGAAATTTTTATTATTAATTTACAATTCTTAATAATTCCTAATCAAAATAATATTAGATATGATTTTTTATTGTTAGCATAAATGGTTTATTTAGTCAAATTAAAAGGTCGATATCAAATGCCCTCTATTGAAATAAGATGTCCAAAATGTTCAGAAATAGGAAATATACAAATATCAGACTCTTCTATAAAGAATGTTTCTCGAGG
>JBHLLE010000183.1:0-7057 GCA_048885945.1 Candidatus Hermodarchaeota archaeon
ATCATTATGATTTCTTCTATTAATTAAAGTTACTTATTTTATAAATAATATAATAAAGATAATCTCCCTCTTAAGAAATTTATTACATTTTTATTAAAAAGAATTTTTTATTATAAATATACAGTTAAAAAAGAGATTAATTATTGTTTTTTATATCTTGAAGGTTCTCTACCCTTTAACTTGATTTTTCTCTTCTCAAAATTAAAATTTTCATTAATAATTAAATCTATTATTCTTTACTAGTGATCAAGAAAATAATCTTGCAGAATTCCGATACTTAATTTTAAAATCTATCAAGGAAATCAAATTAAAGGTTTTTTTAATAGAATTATTAACCCATTATTAAATATTTAAAAATTTATTAACTCTTTAATAAGTTTCTGTATGTTTATATAAGTTTTATAAGCATTTTATTTAAATAGAAGTTATTTTATATAATTTATATGACAAATTTTGAAATTGCATACGATACTTCACTTGAAGAAATCTATGACAGGATCAAAATGCAGATGTGGATGAATGAAGAATTACAACTTCAACCTAAAACAATACGAAATTCCATAATAAAAACCTATAAAGATTTATTTAGGCAGTCTTCAACCATTTAAAATATACTTCTTTTAAAGCAAATTGATTCTTGAGATTTTAATTATTCTTTTTGTGATAGATCATCAATTAATAGAAGAAGTTTAGTATATAAAAGGTTTTAAGATACAATTTTTAAGATTTTTTTTTAATTCAAATTGTATTGCTGAGATTTCTTCCATCCAAGATTTTTCTTTTAAATATATTGAACTAATATATGATCTGTATTATGACAGTTATTAATAAATTAAGTAGTGCTGACTTATGGAATCTTAATTATACACAAAATCAGGTTAAAAATCTTGTTAAAATGAAAAAGTACGCAGAAGCGGTAAAAGAATCTAAAGTTGGTCTATTGATGGCTACAAGGATTGGCGATATAAACTGGGTTAGAAAATTTGATGAAATCTTGGCTAAAACGGTAAGAATCTATAAAAAATCTGAAGAGAAAAAAGAAATTTCAATCGATAATTTCTTATAGTTACTTAAAAAACTATAGCATTTGAAAGATAACTTTATTTTAAAATTAATTCAATTGAAGTCATCTGTTTTTTTATTATTAATTAGAGAGAATATAATTAATATAACTAATTATATCTGAAATCTTTTCACTTTCTATAGGATATGAATTTTTTTTAGTTTTCCGCGATTTTTCTTCGTATTTTTTTAGTGTTATGAAGAATTATGAAAAGTTCATAAAGTATTTAAGTTATTAAGTAATATAACCTTATAATAATAATATAACTATTTGCCGAAAATATAAGTATTAAAAATGTAGGAGGAAACTAGCAATTCAGCAAGATATTGTATTATTTCCTGGATGTATGATTTCATATCGCCTGCCTTTTATTGAAGTTTCGGTTAGAAAAGCGTTAGAATTCTTTGGAATTTCATTTACTGAAAATTCAAAATTTAGTTGTTGTCCAGAACCTAATGGAATTAAAAATTCTGATGAGTTAGTTTATAACATAACTGCTGCTAGAAACCTTGCGCTTGCTGAGTTAGAAGGGAAAAACATCTTAACCCCTTGTAATGGTTGTTTTGAAACGTTAAAAGGAGTAAGAAGCGAAATTAAAACAGATCTTCATTTCAGAGATGAGATGAATTCACATCTTGAAAAGATTGGTTTAAATGTAAATGGAAAAATAGATGTTTTTCATTTAGTAGAATTTTTTTATAAATTAGGTAAAGATATAATTACTGATAAAATTGAATATCCTTTATCTGGACTGCGGATAGGGGTTCATTATGGATGTCATTTTCTTAGACCAAGCGCTAAAATCCAAATGGACGATCCTATGGAACCACATTTTTTTGATACATTAATTGAGGACCTCGGTGCCAAAAGTGTGGAGTACGATCGAAAAATGGATTGTTGTGGAGGGAGTCTAGCAAGAGCAGACAATCCTGATTCAGGTATGGAATTAGTTCATACAAAATTGGAAAGTATGAAAGAAGCAAGAATAGATTGTATAGTGGTCGGATGTCCGCAATGTTTTACTCAATTTGACCACACGCAACAAGATTTAAAAAAACTAGATTATATTTATGACATTCCCGTTTTGTATTACTCTGAATTATTGTGCATTGCCTTAGGAATTGATATAAGAGAGATTATTAAAAAGTACCATAGAACTCCTGTGGATAGCATTTTTGAGAAAGTGGATCTTATCCATCAAAAAAATGAGGAGATCAAAAAATTTTTTGATTTGGAGTTTTTAAAAAAATGCTATTCGTGTGGAGCCTGTAATAACGATTGTCCTGTCGTGAAAATTTCCAAACAACCATTTGATCCTCAAAGAATTATAGGGGAAATTCTCGATGGGAAAATAGAAAAAGTAATTAAAGATCCGTCCATTTGGCTATGTCTTGATTGTTATTTATGCTATGAGCTATGCCCAATGAGAGTTGGATTAGTTGACATTTTTACTACCTTAAGAAATTTAGCTAGAGAAAAAGGTTATATTACTAAAGGATTTGATGAAGAATTTAAATCTTTTAAACAGATGGGAACCGTCGCTATGTTTTCACATTCTGCCAGAAAAAGAGTGGGTTTAGAATCTAATAAACCAAAACTTGAGGATCTTAAAAAATTAATTAATGAATTACATAAGGAAAAAAAGTTGGAGGAAAGTAATTAAAAATGCATTGGAAAAATTATACTTGTTTACCTAAACAATTCCAGAACGAAAGAGTTTTTGATGGATGTGGTATTTCAGGATATATTAACATAGATGGTAGAAGAGACAGTGGAAATAAAGTTGTTGATATGTTATGTATACTACATGACAGAGAAAACGGATTAGGTGCGGGATTTGCGGGTTATGGAATCTATCCTGATTATAAAGATTATTATGCACTTCACTTTTTATTTGATAACGAGTCTAGTAAGGAACGAGTATTAAATCATTTAGAGAAAATAGGCTATATTATTCAATCTGAGTCAATTCCTACAAAAATACCTACTAATGTAGATAATCCTCCTATAATTTGGAGAGTATTCTACGAACCAAAGGAAATGAAAAGTATATCGTCCGACGACCAAGTTGTTAATCTAGTTATGCAAATTAACGATGAATACGAAGGGGCATTTATTATGTCTTCTGGTAAAAATATGGGGGTTTTCAAGGGTAATGGTTGGTCTCATGAAATAGCTGAATTTTATAAAATTACGGATTATAAGGCCTATATGTGGTTAGCACATAGTCGATTTCCGACTAACACACCAGGATGGTGGGGTGGTGCTCATCCTTTTAATTTATTAGGGACTTCAGTTGTTCATAACGGGGAAATAACTTCATATGGTACTAATATGAGATATTTAGAATCTTTTGGATACAAATGTACTTTATTTACAGATACTGAAGTAATTGCGTACTTATTCGATTTATTAGTTAGAAAACATAAAATGCCAATTCCGATTGCTAGTTTAGCATTAGCTCCTCCTTTATTTGATGAGATAAATAGAATGGAAAAAAAATACCAAATTGCACTTAAAAATGTTAGAGCAACTTATCGATCGGCTATGCTAAATGGTCCTTTTTCGATTGTAGTAGGTTATAACGATCCAGTACCAACTATGATTGGATTAACTGATAGGAAAAAATTACGACCTTTAGTTGGTGCAGTATCTGAAGATGAGAACACAATTTATTTGAGTAGTGAAGAAGCCAGTTTTAAAAGATTGATGTTAAGTAATACTACTACTCATAAATTTAAAGAAATTTGGCATCCTAAAAGTGGAACAGCTATTATTGCCAAACTAGGAGAAGGTCTTATAAGAAATGGTTTAGAAAAACCATTTGACAAATTAAAATTATCTGTTATGGGGGTATAAAAAATGTCTATAAGTCATATAATTCCAACTTATTTCCGAGTAAAAATTGACAGAGATTATTGTAAAAAATGTAAAAGGTGCGTAACTCATTGTTCTTACAGTGCACTTTCTTTTAATGGGGAACGAATTGTGGCAGACGATAGTAAATGCGTTGCTTGCCAAAGATGCGTTGCTATGTGTCCAGGTAAAGCAATAAGTATTATAAAAAACGAATCTTATTTGCCTCCACATGGGAATTATACAAGAAGAATACGTAATATCCTATGGGCACAATCGGGAAATGGGGGCGTATTATTAAGTGCCACCGGAAATGATAGACCTATTAGAACGATCTTTGACGATTTACTTCTCGATGCTTGTCAAGTAACAAACCCTGCAATTGATCCTCTAAGAGAAACTATTGAAACAAAAATATTTTTCGGAAGAAAACCTCAGAAACTTGATTTTACGGCAGATCCATCGGATTCTTCAGAAGTCTCGTTAAAAACAGAATTTATGCCAAACTTTGAAATTGATATGCCAATAATGGTTGGTCATATGAGTTTAGGTTCAATCAGTTATAACGCATGTATGGCTATATATCAAGCAGCAAAAGAATTAAATATTTTAGCAGGTTCAGGGGAGGGTGGTTTACACCCTGATTTTTACGAATATGGAAATAATATAATTACAGAGGTTGCTTCTGGAAGATTTGGTGTTGATATTAATTATTTACAAAAAACAGCAGGATTAGAAATTAAAATTGGGCAAGGTGCAAAACCAGGACACGGAGGCCATTTACCTGGAGAAAAAGTGAATAGTTTAATATCCCAGACGAGAATGATCCCTAAAGGTTCTGATGCTCTTTCCCCTTACCCACACCATGACATCTATTCGATTGAAGATCTTGCTCAATTAATCGCGGCTCTTAAAGAAGCAACAAGATATAAAGTCCCAATTGGCGTGAAAATTGCTGCGGTGCATAATTCTGCTCCTATTGCAGTGGGAATTGTGAGAGGCGGAGCGGACTTCCTATCTATAGATGGATTTAGAGGAGGTACTGGTGCTGCTCCACGGATCATTAGGGATCATGCAGGAATACCTATTGAATTAGCTATCGCAGCAGTTGATCAGCGATTAAGACAAGAAGGCTTAAGGGATCAAGTCACACTAGTGGCTGGTGGTTCAATACGGTATTCTGCCGATTTAATCAAAGCAATTGCTTTAGGTGCTGATGTAGGAATGGTTGGTATGCCCGTCTTAATTGCTATGGGTTGTAGAGTTTGTCAGCAGTGCTTTAGAGGGCTCTGTTCGTGGGGTATCGCGACTCAACAAGAATATCTAGTCAAGAGATTAGATATTGACGTTGCAAGAAATAGACTAATCAATTTATTTCATTCTTGGAACGAAGAATTAAAAGAAGTCTTAGGGGCTATGGGAATCGATTCAGTTGAGTCATTACGCTCTAATAGGGATAGGTTAAGATATATTGGTCCAAATCCCCAAATAGCAAAAATTTTAGGGGTAAAACACGCAGGTGAGTAAAAAATGATAGAAAAAGTAATATTAAGTAAAATTGAATTAAGAAAATTGATAGAAGTTAATGCATGTCCAAATGGGAATCCTTTAAGTTATCAGGAATTAAATGAAAAAATTCATCAAACAATTAAAGAAGGTTATGATAGGATTGTTTTAAATAATGTTTGTGGTCAAAGATTTATCGGCGCTTCTCTTCAAGGTGATTTAGAGATAGTAATAAACGGACTTCCTGGTAATGATTTAGGCATATTTATGGATGGACCTAGGATTTTAGTTAACGGTAATTGTGAAGATCAAGCAGGAAATACTATGAACAACGGAATGATTATTGTGGATGGAGATGGTGGAGATGTCATAGGTCTCTCCGCAAGAGGCGGAAAAATTTACATTAAAAAAGATGTAGGATATAGAGTGGGAATTCATATTAAAGAATACGAGCACAAATACCCTGTGATTATTTTTGGTGGAACTGCAAAAGATTTTTTAGGTGAATATATGGCAGGTGGTTTAGTTATAGCTCTAGGTTTGAAATTCTTAGATAATGGTGAGATTATTGAGCATGACCATTCTATTTGCGGAAATGAATTAGGAACAGGGATCCATCGAGGAAAAATAATCTTAAGAACGGAGGAAGATTTAGAACATAAGTTAGGAGTGGGGGCTAAGGTATACGAATTAGAACCTACTACACATAAAGTCATCGAACCTTTTTTAAGAGAATTTTGTGAGATTTTCAATATCCCTTACGATATGATTGGAAAAAAACCATTTAAAGTAATCAAACCAATTTCTAAAAGGCCTTTTGGAGGAAATTACTGCGGACAAATTATATAGGCTTATTTTCTCGATATTAAAGTAACTTATCGCTTTCTCAATTATTATTATTTTTTTAAAATAGAATTTAGACAAATTTAGCTTTATTTTTATATAGTTTTAACTAAAAAGATTTAAATGAATTTTGTAACATAAATAAATTGAGGCAGTTCGACAAAAAGGTATAAGAGACACTCGTTTATGAAAACATTAAGAAAATGTCCCAAATGTGGAAATATTATGGCGTTAAGAACATTATTTGAAAATTCTGAAAAAAAGAAGATATTGCAATGTTTTATTTGCAGATATTGGGAACATTATAACTTAAATGATTCTTAAAATTGTTGAATTAATAAAAATTGCTAAAGAATATTAAAATATAAGATAATTTGAAATTAAATTTATGTTTTAAATAAGGAAATCCTAATTAATATTTTTATTTTTAATTAGAATGTCTAGTTCTGCAATTAACCAACAAAGCTCTTCGTAAGTCGACGAGGATTTGAAGATTTCGTCCGTTTTTTTCGTTAATTCTTGTTCGGAGGGTTTTTTATTACCTTTTAAAAGAATAAATTGCTTTTCAGCCAGAATTCTACATAATTCTCTATATGATTTTTTCTCTTCTGAAAGGTTATGAGCAGCTATAGTTATCTCACCTTCTAAGTCAGGATCTATCCCAGCTTCAATCAATTCTAGGGTATCTTCATATTCAATTTCTAATTCAGGTCTTCTGTCGATACTATGATCTGTAGCAGCACCATTCAATAAAATATCTTTAACAGCGAGAAAAGAACCATATTCTTT
>JBHLLE010000184.1:0-7052 GCA_048885945.1 Candidatus Hermodarchaeota archaeon
ATCCGAGAAGATGTGATATAATAATATCCCTCGTGGGGCCTCAACTAAGCCAACTCCATCAGCTTCTCGTGGTTCTACATCTAAAGTCTTACAGTCAGGATTGCACACATCAGGATCTTGCAGTAAAGTGGCAATTATTTCTATTGATTCGACTAACTCAATCAATCTAGCCCAATGATATGCAAAAGTATGGTGTGGAACATTACCAATCTTTGATCTCATTGCTTGTAATGCTTCATCTGCTAAAGGTGTAGCCATTTTATCTGCCGCATTGATCATTGCTAACGTGTTTGCACGATAAATACCCTCAGGATATCCAGCAGGCTTATAATACATGTGAGTTGCATAAGAATGTTTAGGAATATGTTCTCCTAAGGCATCTAAATATTTTTGTGGCGCATAATCAAATTTCTCTCCATCTGGAGAGACAATTCGAAGATCCCCTTCATAGATGTCATGAACGCCATTCTTACTCATTCCCGCATAATAGGTAGGAACCACTCCGACATTTGCAACCACATCCCAATAATCTTCTACTACTTTTAATCCGATTTCAACCGTCTTTTTTGACCATTCCACTTGATCTTCGATTTGTTTAAGAAATTTATCTCGTACATCTTCGTCTAAGGCTTTTTTCATCCCACCTACAATCGCAGAAATTGGATGGACAGATTTACCACCGATAGCGGCACATAATTTCTGCCCAAAATCCATCATCTTTAAAGCCATAGCCCCTACATCAGGCATTTGATTAATTACATGAACTACATTTCTTAAGGCAGGATCTGCCATAGGTCCAAGTAAGAAATCAGGAGCCGCTAACGCATAAAAGTGTAATGCATGTGAACTATACTGTTTTGCGTTCATAATTAATTGGCGCAATTTGCGGGCGGGTTCAGGAATCTGAACGCCCCACGCATCCTCTACAGCTTTAGTAGGAGCTAGATGATGAGGAATCGGACAAATACCACAAATTCTGGGAGTAATTCTTGGAATATGTTCACAATATCGTCCTTCTACAAATTTTTCAAAAAATCGTGTAGAGGTAATATTGAATTGAATGTCTTGTACCGTTCCATCGTCTCCCAATTTAATATGTAATCCACCATGCCCCTCTAATCGAGTGACTGGTTCTACTTCTATTTCTTTTACCATTTTTACTCAACCTCCATTTTATCGTGTCTTTTATGTTTAAGAGTGCTATCAGCTAATGTAAATCTATTAAATGTTCCGGCAGGATCTTTAATGATTTTCATAATTTCATCTGGCTCTCTTTCAGCGCATAAGGAACCAAGAGCACTTATAAATTTAGCTCCTTGATCCTTTACTCCAATGGGAGGTCCATAACATCCTAAACAAGGAGCGTTTGCTTTATTTGGACAAATAGTTCCACATCCCGCTTGGGTTACAGGACCTAGACAAATGTATCCTTGTTCAAGAAAACACTTATCCATTGTGGGAAGTCCTTCATAATCTCGTTTCAATTTGGTTGGAACTTTATCTGCAACTTCTCTTTCGCAATGACTACAAACTGTTTTTGAACTAAATTTAAAGTTGGGATCATCCTTAAGAAGAAATAATGCTTGTCCTATAATTTCATCGATAACTTTTATACTAGTAGGAGCAACATCGATCGTCAACTTAGATGTTTTGCTGGTTTCGATTTCTTTTACTGCAAAACTTTCAGGTTCATACGCTAATCGCTGCAATAAATCCCCTCTAAAATAAAAGTTAGTTATATTCGAAACACCTAGAAAGATATCGAGAAAGTGTTGTAAGCTTGAAGCTTGCTCAGAGGATAGTAAGTCAATGTTTTGAATTAATTCAATTAATTGTTTTGCTTTAGCTCCTGGCTTACTAGTAGGTTTAAAACAACCAAAACAATATTCACCCTCATTGGGACACATTAATTCACATCCAGCAGCAGTGATTGGACCGTAACATAATTTACCTTTATCTAGGAAACAACCTTCTTTAAGTAATTTACACGATTCGCATACGCATTTATTTTTATTTAGAGATGTAGGGCCTTCTCCAACTAATGTAAGTAAATAGGAAACAGCAGCAATTATATTGTCTGTAGTTGGAGGACAACCAGGAATAAAAACATCAACATCAATTATGTCTTTAATATTAACAATATAATCCTCAAAACCGGGCACATTCTCCGTTGGTTCCTTTGGATCGTCGTCGGTGATAGCTTCAGTCTCTTTAAATTTTCTATTTACTAATTCTTCTTTATCATAAAGGTTTGCTAATCCTTTCACGCTACCATAGCAAGCACACGCACCTATTGCAACAATTATTTTACATTTTTTACGCATAAGTTTGGCATTCTCTGTGTCTTCTTTAGTTCTTGCGACCCCCTCAATAAAACCAACAACAATCTCTC
Organism: Candidatus Hermodarchaeota archaeon; assembly: GCA_048885945.1. Classification (GTDB taxonomy): domain Archaea; phylum Asgardarchaeota; class Lokiarchaeia; order Sigyniarchaeales; family SOKP01; genus LW40-45. Next base: position 2,393 of record JBHLLE010000184.1, read on the forward strand.
CGTCAGGTCTGGCTTTTAACGAGTCATGTTTAAAATCTACAACAGCAGGCCAATATACAATGTCTAATTCCGGTAAAATGGGTAAAAGCCCGAGATGAGCATTTAATAAGCTTTGATGACAGCCCCAGCAACTTGAAAGTTGCATAAAGGCTACAGGCACTGGCATATTTTTCTATTCACCATTTCTATCTAATATTTAATTTTATGTATTTGTTATTTGGGTATATATTAAATTAGTTTTAAAATTTGTCAAATCAACTACTATTAGCTAAGTTCTTGGTTCTTATGAGAATAAACTTGAAAGAATTATTTAACATGATAAGATTATAACTAAAATAAAATTTTACTCTTAGTAAAAAAAACCTACTTGCTTAAATATAGGATTCTGCTATAATTCTAAGTAAACAAAAAATAGGACTTTAGATTCATTTGCTATAACTATTTATATGAATTTAACTTAATTCTATTTTATTAATTCTATTGAATTAAAAATAAAATACAAGGTGATTAAGTAATGCCATACAGCCCTCCAACAAAAGGAACGATTATTTTATCATTTTTAATACTATTAATAGGACTAGCTATTGGAATTTGGGAAATCTATGACGGACTCTCAAAAATGATAGGTGTTGATTCAACCTATATACTTTTAGCAGGATTTATTCTTGCGTTCCTTAGCTGGTTATTAATGTACATAGGAGTTCGACTTAGAGGAGTATAACCCTAATAAATTTAAAAAAACTAATTTTTTTTCCTTATTGTACTTTAAATTAAAAAAAAAATTTTTAATTGATTTTATTCTTCTTCTTTTTCTTTCTTTTTCTTAATAAATCTTCTAGCCCATACTGTTAAAAAAACTCCGATAATACCATAGCTGGCTGGACCTGTTAGTAATCCGATAGTAATCTCGAGTACAGTCCCAGTTATACTTCCCATATATATCCCTGTTATAAGCCAACTTAAAAATCCAATTAAACCCATTCCCGCTCCTAGACCAATTATCCATTTGCCAATTGGGATTATTTTTAGTGCAATTATTGAACCAGCAATTACGCTAATCCCACCTCCGAGGGCAACATATATACATATAGTCAAGAAAATTTCAAGTTGGGTTTTATATTGTGGGTATCTTCTTGTTGCTTCTGTAACTATGATTTGGTAAGCAAGAGCATTGCCCACAATACTGGCTATAAGCATTAATGCTCCCCCAATAATGCAGGTAATTATTGATCCTAAATTTTTCATGTTTTTCACTCAAAATTAATTAAAGTATTATATAATAGATCAGAAAAATCTTAATTATTATCCATGTTATTCAAATATTTAAACATTTAGCTATAATTTTATATAGAAGTATTTTGATTTTAGCAAAAAATTAAGATTTTGATTAAAGAAAGAAAAAAAAAATTGTTTAATAATCATCTTTAATCTATACCTTTTTCATTTTTAATCTGGCAAAAATCGTTAAAATCACTCCAATAAATCCATAACTGCCGTTTATAAGACCAAGTGTTACTGAGATTAATGTTCCGGCTAGAATACTAGTTATTAAAAAAACAATTAGACCTATTAACCCCATTCCTGCTCCAAGCCCTATAATAAACTTTCCTAATTTAATTTTATCTTTAGCTACCAAAATAGCTCCAATAATTACTGATATTCCGCCACCCATTGCTACTATTGAAAATATTATCAGAATAATTGTTAAAAGTAATGCAGCCTCAGCTCCAAGTTGTTTAGATACTATTGCAAAAACCGTTGCAAAAAAGGTAGCACTGCCCACAATTCCAGCCAGAAGCATCAATAAACCGCCAATTATACAAACGATAATCCATCTCTTATCTTCCAATAAAATCCTCCTCTACATTTTAAATTAAAAGATTCTAATTGCAGTAAATAATTTCATTTTTTTTTAAATTATATATCTTAGGTTTATAAACTATTAATTAACTAAGATTAGACCTATTCTAGTAAAGGAAAAATGTGATTCTAAATAAAATAAAAAAGTAATAGGATGATCCTATTAAATATTTAATTATAGATTATGTTCTAAATTATAATTTAATGCTGTTCCACAACTTTGGCAAAAATTATCAACTATAGAATTTCCTGAACTGCAAACAGGGCATTTTATTATATTGGTTGTTTGTTCTAACTCAATTTCTTTATTATAATCTATCTGTAAGGGAAGATTCTCTAGATTATCTTCCTTACTAGTTTTCTTCATTTTGCGACGCCCTATTAATACTAGAATTATACCTATAAAGTAAAGATCAATTATTAATCTCAATATAAAAAAGCCAAAACCTATCCAACTATTAATTGGATTTATAATTGTAGTTTCGATTAATAAGAAAATAATAATACCAAATAATCCAGTTCCAGTTCCTAAACTCATTATTAATTTTCCCAGTTTATGAATATGGCTTAATACTAGAATTGTTCCAATAACAACTGAAATACCCCCTGCTGCCATTATATAGAAAATTATTATTAGAAAAATAGTCAATGCTCTCGTGGAAGTATTACCTATTGCATCGCTTAAGTAAGATGCACCATATTCAAAATAGAGTTCTAAAAGTATTACAAATATTTGCAATCCACTGATATTTCCAATGATCATTAAAACACCACCAATAATGCAAAATACAGCCCATCTATATTCAATCTCGATTAAAAATCAGCTCTTTTCGATTAATTTTAATTATCCAAACAGAACAAAAAAATAATACTTAAAAACCTAATATTTTTTTTTAAATAAGTGAAGAGAACTTGGTTATTTAAGAATTTAGTTTCTATTTAATTAGAAATATGTTAAGTTTGCTTTTCTAATAAAGATCTTTTAATATAATTAATCATAAAGTATTAAAAAGATGATTTGGGCCTAAAATTTAAATTAAAATCCTTTTAGGATGAGTATATATATTCATTCTAGATCCTCTAACAAAACCAATTAAGGTTATTCCGTAGACAAAAGCTAATCTAATTCCTGATTCTATAGCAGCTGATACAGAAGCAATCACAGGTATTTTCGCTCTAATTGCTTTTAAAACAGAATCGCCAGTTAATCTACCCGAGGAGACTAAAAATATTCTTTCAAAATTGTGTTTTTTTAGTAATAAATCTCCAATTACCTTGTCAATTGCATTATGACGACCAATATCTTCTTTAATCGCTAAAAGATTTCCTTTCATATCAAAAATTGCAGCTCCATGGCATCCTCCTGTTTCTCGATATAGTTTCATCTCTTTTTGAATCAACTTTGTCGAAGAGAAAATAACTTCTGATTTTATTCTAAAATCATCCTTAGATTTAATAGAATCTTCGGATTTTTCAATACTTTTTTTAATGATCTCTCTCCAAGGGGACGATATTCCGCAAGTCGTGTCAACAATCCTACTAATTGGATCAATTTTTAGTAATTCTAAATTGATATTTTCCTCAAGATCAATATTAATTTGGAAATTAACCTCATCTACTTCAAGGTTTTTTATATCTTCGATTGAATTAATTAAACCGATTGAATAAAGAAAACCCATTGCTAATTCTTCTAAATCTTTTGGTAAACAGATAATATTTACTAAAGGATTTGAATTGACAATCAAATCGATGGGTTTTTCAATTAATACAACATCTTGTAACTTTTCTATTTTAGATTTACTAATTCTTGAAATTTTTATTGGGCGTTTAAACACTGCAAGTCTAAGCTAATTTGAATTATTATTATTATAATTATGAAATTTAAACTTCAAAAAATTTAACATTATTATATATAAATAAAAATAAATAAAAAAAATAAAATTTTTTTATTAAAAATATTTTTTATCAAGTACTAATCTCTGAGATTTAATAATAAATACGGGACCTAACGATTGAAAATAAACTGCTTGCTTCTTTTCAATAGTTTCGTTTAGGAAACAAATTACAGTTAGCATTTTTCCCCCGCTTGCAAATCCTCCACCAAATCCAAAGACGGTTTTCACTCCATATTTTCTGACAAAATCTTGGGCCGCTATAATATTACGTCCCTTACTATCTTTAGTCGTAGCAGCATCTGCAACGTAAAATGAACCCATAAGTTTTCCTACATGCTGAGCTACAATATCTGGTTCTCCTCGTATCCAACCTAAGTTAAATCCTAATTGTTCCAATAAGGCACTCATCATAGGAATAGCAGCAACAAAATCCCCAGTAGGTAATGGAATTCCCTGATGTCCTTGAGAGCTTGCTCTTACATGCCATCCACTTTCTTGCCCTATTGTACCAAAAAGGGTAAGCACATAGTTATCGGGTTGTAATTTTATATTTGCAGTACCAGCAAGTTTATCGGCAAAAGATTGAATGTTCCGTGGTAGTTCCCTATATTGAATAGCTACGAAAAGTCTTAGCAATACAATTGACTCTTTAAGCATATCATACATAGTGGTAACAAATTTTTGACCTGCAGCCTCAACTGTGGGTTGTCCCTCAAGGGAATCTCTAATAGTATTTGATAAATCTCTAATATCCATTATAGATGCTTGGGAAATTCTAATATTTATCACCTAATGTAAAAAAAATTTTACAAAAATCTAGAAAACTATAAATATTTAAATCTTCTTTTTTAAAAACTGAAATTTTTTCTTTTTTAAAAAGTGAAATTCTTACACATAAAACGATC
>JBHLLE010000185.1:0-7051 GCA_048885945.1 Candidatus Hermodarchaeota archaeon
AGGTACCATTGAAGAAATATTAGAAGTAATTGAACTTGCTGTTGAAATGGGTGGTGGTCCTATTGCTGTTAAAAGCGTTTATCTTTTGAGAGTTCTTGAATTTTTTAAAGAGAAATTTAATATAAATTAATTAATGAATTTTAAAAATAGTATTTTTTTTTCTATTTTATTATTTAATAACTAAAATGAAATTTTACATGATTCTATCTTTAAAATTACCAATTTTAAATCTAAAATGAGGACCAAATATTAATCAGAAATTATAAAAAAATAGAAGAATAATAATTATAATAAGGATACAAATAGTTAAAATATGAATTATTTGTATACTGAATATAATTTAAGTAGACGATTTTTTAAATGAAAAAGAAAAAGATAGAAGATTCAGAATCCCTCACTTTATCCGATAGTTTTGAGCTTATTTATAAGATTAATAAAAAAATTAGAGACTGGCAACGAAAAATTATTAAAGAATTTAGAGTAACGATACCGCAATACTGCGTAATAAAACAACTAGGGACTCATGGGGGTTTAGCTTTTAAAGATATAGCAGAAAAATGTAATCTATCTCGTTCCACAATGACAGGAGTAATTGATACTATGGAAATAAAAAAGAATTTGGTTTCTCGTGAAGCTAATCCCGAAGATAGAAGAAGTTTATTGGTTGTTTTAACAGAAAAAGGTAAGAAATTATTTGATTCACTTCCATTGCATAAAACAATTTTTAAAAATATAGGTGCTGGGTTAAAACCTGAAGAGATTGAACAGTTGAATGATTTACTTAATAAATTATTAGATAATATTTATTGATGAATATTCTACCGGATTTTAAAATGTAATTAACTTAATAAATAGAAATAGAATATTCGAATTAGTTTGGATCCGTATAATTCGTAATCTTTATATAATATTGCTAATTTTAATTATTGATTTGGATCCGAACCATTTGGATCCAATTTAATATTAAATTTGTTTTAATAGAATTTTTTGATTAATATGGAAAGCAAAATAGATGTTTATAGAGAATTACAGCAGCATCTTGATGAACTACCAATTGGATTTCCAGGAACGAATTCGGGTGTAGAAATCCGGTTGTTAAAAAATTTGTTTACTCCTAAAGAAGCAAAAATTGCATCTTTACTAAAATTTTCATGGAACAATTTAGAATCTTTAGAAAGCATTTTTAAGCGTTTGGAATCACTCGGATATACTATTAAAGAATTAGAAAAACACTTAGATAACATGGCTAAAAAAGGATCAATAAAATTTCTTAAGGAAGGCAATAAAAAATTTTATGGGAACGCAATGCTTATTATTGGAATGTTTGAAAATCAAGTTAACAAGTTAACAAAAGAATTCATTGATAATACCCATAAATATATGAAGGAGGCATGGTTTAAGGATTTGGTTAAAGTATCTATTTCCCAATGGCGTACCATTCCAATAGGAATTAATTTTAACCATAACGTTTCCATTGCGAATTATGATGATATTGAAAAATTAATTAATACATACGAAGAACCAATTGCGATTATTAATTGTGTTTGTCGACAAGCGCAAGATCTTTTAAATAATGCATGTAAAGTTACATTACGTAGAGAATTATGTTTGGGATTTGGTCAAACTGCTCAAGTATACATCGAGATGGGATGGGCTCGTCAAATAAGTAAAAAGGAAGCTTTTAATTACTTGCAAAAAAATCAAGAAGAAGGATTAATTCTCCAAGTAAGTAATGCCCAAAATCCAGAAATAATATGTAGTTGTTGTTCATGCTGTTGTGAAGGTTTGTCTAATTTAAAAAAGCTTCCTAATCCAGCAGATTTTGTAATTAGTAACTATCATGCTAAAATCGATCTAAAGAAATGTAGTGGTTGTGAAACCTGTAAAAATCGCTGTCAGATGAAAGCAATAGAAATTAAGAATGATAGCTATTTCATTAATTTGAGAAGATGTATAGGTTGTGGTAATTGCGTTATTACTTGTCCATCAGATGCCATAAAACTACATAGAAAAGAGAAATTAAATATTCCACCGAATACTCATGAAGATTTATATAAAAAAATCTCAAAACTGAAAATAAAAGTTAAGGAAAGAGAATTAAAAAGGAAATCAAGAATAGAACGGCGAGTTAAAAATTAAACTTTTTATTTTCTTTAATAATTAATCTTTTTTTTAAAAAACTGAGATTAAATAGGGATTAATATTGAGGTAAAAATATTTTTAAGGTTATTAGAATTAATAACTTAAGTAGTTAAAATAGGTGCGAAAATAAAAAAGAGAATAGCGTTAGATGGTTTCTCAATTAGTGTTATTGGAAGGTTTTATTACAATCGGGGGTTATTTTTTTGGGGTTATATTATGTTTATATGCTATCTACAAATCTACTAAAACTGACGCTCAGCTGCTTCTTTACACAGGAATTACAATTGTTTTTTTAAGCCATCTTTATTTTGCTACCCTTTTAGATTTTACTTTTATTATTTCTACAGGTCAGAATATGGATAACTCTTATGGACAACATGCAATTTTAACTTATTTATGGTTAGCTCCTATAGTTGTGCTTGGGATGTATATTGCTATTGAATTAATAATTCCAAAAAAAAAATGGTTTATTTTGCCGATTTACATTGCTTTAAGTATTATTTTTGAAATATATCTCTTTTTAGATCCAATAAATTCTTTTGAAACGACATATACTGACCAAAATATTGGTTTAATACATTCAAGCGTAGCGTTTGGAACGCCATTATATATAATTTTAGGATTTTTTTTTATATCTGCTTTAATTTTTTATGGAATTGGGTTTTTCATCATGGCTTTTCAATCTTCAGGTATTCTTAGAAAAAAATTTATTTTGTTATCTATTAGCTTTATAACTTTTTTCGTATTGGGCGCTATAGATGTTTTGACATCTCCTGGTATTGTTACTCTATTACTTAGAGCCGGAGAAATGAGCTGTTCTTTAATGTTCTATTTAGGAATTAAAGAACAACCAGTTAAAACTGAAGTTGAAGTGCCAGATAAAAAAGAACCTATTGAAAAAACTGAAGTATCTTTAGTGGAAACCTTATCTTATTCTCGACCTGACGACTTATCTGAAGAAGAACTAAAAAATAGTCGAGAGCAATCATTGTGTATGGTCTGTAAAAAAAGTTTAGTCGGGTTTAATACAATTTTTATATGTGTGAATTGCAATACATACTATTGTCAAGAATGCGCACAAAAATTGATTGAATTAGATAATATTTGTTGGGGATGTATGGAATTACTTGATATTTCAACTAAAGCTGAAGATATGGAGAAAAAGAAAAGTTTATTTGAAGAAATGCAAGCTATTGAAGAAGTTTACAGACTGAAAAATAAAAATCAAAGAAGAGTAAAAAGAAAAAAATAAACAATTTTAGGTGAATATTCATAACTATATCCGCAATTTGCTGGGTAAACGGAATTACCGTAATTACGTGGTTAAGTCTTGGTGTTTTTTGGGGTATCATCAGTATTTATAGAGCAAGAAAATTAAAGTCACAACATTTATTCTTTTTAGGTATTTGCATTTTATCATTAAGTATGCTATTTTTAGGTTTAGTGTTAGACTTTATATTAATCTTGCTAACCGGTAAAAATATGGATAATACGACCGGAATTCATGGCATTTTAACTTTTATGTGGTTTGCTCCTTTAATTTTTTTTGGAACTGTGTTATTTACTGAACTTTTTATGCCAACTTTAAAACTTTGGTTTAAGAAATTTCTAATATACTATATGTTAATCCTATGTGTAATATTTGAATTTTTTCTGATAGCTTTTCCCTTTTCGTCTGTGCATTTTAGATATCCTAATAATCCTGGAGAAAATTTGATTGATAACACGATTATTGCGTGGTCTCCTTTATATATATTACTTGGCTTAACGGTATTCCCAGGTTTGATTGTTATTGGGGGAATAATTTTATATCAAGCTTTACATTCTACTGGAGTCGTTAGAAAGAAGTTTTTTCTATTATTTTTAGCATTAGTTTTATTTTTTGGATTTGGAGCAATTGATTTAACAGTGTATCCTTCTACTACTATCTTACTTATAGTAAGATTTATAATGATTACTGGAGGCATTATCTTTTATTTCGGTATAAAGAGTGAAAATGTAGAAGTAGACTCTTTTGAAATAGAAGATACTAGTAAACAAACAGAAACCTCTTTATTAGATTCCTTATCATATTATTTACCAGAAGATATTTCCACAGAAGACATAGCTTTCTATCGAGAATTTACGCTTTGCATAGTGTGTAAAAAAAAATTATCAGGATATAGCTCTATATATATCTGCCCAGATTGTAAAACATTATATTGTGATAAATGCGCTCGTGAATTAATCGAAATTGATAATATGTGTTGGGGTTGTATGAGACCAATCGACAAAAGCAAACCTGTTAGAGTTTACGAAGCCAGCGTAAAAGAAGAGCCAATAGTTGTAGATTCATCAGATAGCACTCCTAAAAAAGCAAAAGAGAATAATGATTTACCAAAATTAGTTAAATAAAATATGGTTGAAATGATTATTCTATATCTCTTAAAATTAAAAAAAGTTAAATTTATTCCAAATATATTTAATAGAAAAAAATATATTTTGTGTAAACACTAATTAAAAATAAGTTAGATTTAGTCTTTAAAAAAAAAATGGAGTAATCTTAATTTGAAGATATCCGTAGAAGATACTCGAACTGGAAAGTTAATTAAATTAGATGTTAAAGAACATCATGTAATTGAAAAAATAGTAGATATTATTATAAAACATATGGGTATTATTAATGTAGAACAAAGAGCTTTTACTTTAGTGTTAAATGGTCAAGAGTTACCCCCACAAATTACTATTGCTGATGCTATCCATAAGTTTGGATTAAAAGAGGAAGATAAATTGACCCTTTGGGCAAGAGTTATTGGTGGTAAAAATAACTAAATAAATTTGTATTTAATCTGTTTTTAATTATCCTGTCTAAATATAGAATTAGGAAAAATAGTATTTTTAATCGTCTATTATGATTATATCGTCCGAATCATCCTTTTCATCATTATCTTTAATCCCAAATTGGATTTTTAGGTCATCTATTGAATTTTGTTTAAAAAATTGTGCTGCTTCTAAACATATTGGATAATTTAAAGGATCGTCTGGATTTGGATTTTCTATTAATAACTTCAATGCTTTAATCGTGGTTTCCAAATCGGATAACCTACTCCATTTTTTCAAAAGATTGAGGCAGATGTAGCCAGTGCCCTTACTTGTACTTGAAAGTTCTACTGGATGAATATTAGGGTGAAATATTCCCGAGTTCCAAGCAAAATCAATGCCACCTGGATAAGGAAAGGTCCTATTGATCTTTATAAAAACTCTATGATTCCATTTTGGAACTAAATCTATTCCATCACTGTCAGTTTTATACTCAAAACCTAAAGCTTTAATATTGAGCATCATCTCTATAGAGTCATCGTCACGTTTAATAGATTTTTCGTCTATTACCTTCAACTTGTTTAATCCATTGATTTCGTTTTCAAGACGATCTCTCCAAATTTCTAATGGTAATTCCGGACTCATAAGATATTTACCTTGATTTTACTTATATTATTTTTTTTATATCCAAACAAGTCATATTATTATTTATTTGGATATAATATATTGTTTTTATAATGGAATAATATACTTTTAATTTATATTGTTTTTCTAAAAAATTTAGTTGGTTGAAAACTATTTGTTATTTTTTATAGGAACAAGTCCAACATTCATCGTTCTTAGCTTTTTTAATTATAGCAAATTTATTCGTTAAGCCGTTGTAATTTAGCTGCTTTCCAATAAGAGGGATTCCTATTTTAGAGTTCCATTTTCCATTATTCTCAAAATAATCTAATCCTAAGAGAAATTTTAAAACTTGTTGACTTTGAATCCCACCGATTATTGCGGTTGTAGTAATAATAGTGGCTATCTTACCAATGGTAGCACCATCCTCTGATTTTATTTCTTGACCTGTACAAGAAAATTTTTGCCACATAATATCTAAATCCATTCCAGTTATTCCACATTGTAAACATGGCGCGCTATCGACTTTATTATATACTGCTTGAATGGTTCCATAAAATTCTTCAATTCCTGAATCAATGAAGGGAATTCCATAATAGTACGCGTAATTATTAACTTGAAGACGAGCTTCGATATTATCAAGGCAAGAACAAATTACATCGGACTGTTTATAAAAGGATTTATCAATATCTTTTATGTCTTCTTTTAAAGTTATCACTTCAACTTCTGGATTTAATTGAGCGCAAGCATTTTTAACAACATCTACTTTATATTTCTTTTCGATATTATTTTCCATATTGAATAATACACAACGATTAAGATTTGATTTCTCAATAATATCGTAATCGATAAGTATGAGTTTTCCTATACCAGTCAGTGCTAGATTTTTTACAACTTCATTACCTGTAGCACCAGCACCAACAATCATAACCGTTGCGTTATCTATCTTTTTTTGGTCCCATCCCTCAATTCTTTTTTGACGATCAAAGATATCTTCATCTATAAGTTCTTCTCCTAAAATCGTATATTCTTCTTCACCCGAATTACCAGTCATTTTATATTGCTTTTTATCCTTTTTACTGAGTTATTTTTTAACTATTTCTATCTTATTATCGCATAACTTATTTCTTTCACATAATTTCTTTTTTTTAGTAAGTATTCGTAAATTCCATTATTATCTAACGCATTTTTTTTAATTTTACTCTTGAATTCTTTTTTCAAAACATCATCAAGGAGAAAAAATTTAAAAGTCTTTCTTATAGGATCTACGACTAAAGCTGGTTGATATCCTTCTTGGAAACGAATTAAATGTGTCAGTATATCACGAGGACTCAAAAAACAGCTAAGATCAGGATGAGAATGCCACCATCCAACAATTCCACTTTCTGGATTTTTTTCTTTTAATTTACTTAGTTCTTTATCAAACTCTCCAGCAAGATTATCTTCCATAAAAGTAGTAAACTTCTCACTGTGAACCGCACCTTCA
>JBHLLE010000186.1:0-7044 GCA_048885945.1 Candidatus Hermodarchaeota archaeon
AAATCCTCTAATGCGTCAGGAGGCCCTCCAATCGGTCCCGCTGTTGGTCCTACGGGAATTAACATTAAAGATGTTGTGGACGAAGTAAATAAACAGACTATGATGTTTAAAGGGATTACGGTACCAGTACGAATCGAGTGTAATCCTGAAACGAAGCAATTTGAAATATTCGTAGAAACCCCAGCAACAGCTTCTTTATTACTTAAAGAGTTAGGAGTAGAAAAAGGTTCTGATAATACAGGAGAGAAAAAAATTGGTAATTTAACCTTAGAGCAAGTTATTGAGGTAGCGAAATCAAAAAGAGAAATCTTTTTGGATAAAACTCTCAAGGCTGCTGTAAAAACAGTATTAGGGACCTCGCTTTCTATCGGTGCTACAGTTGAAGGAGAAGATCCAAGAGTAATTCAAAAGCGCATTGATAATGGCGAACATGACGACAAATTAAAGGAGGGAAAATAAATCGTGAAAGTGGACGATAGGTTAATAAAAAAATCGTTAAATGCCGCAATTGATTTTTCAATTTTGAAAAAAGAGGGATTTAAAGATAAGACGCGAAAATTTGACGAAACTGTGGACCTTATTATAAATCTTAAAGATATCAACTTAAAAGACCCAAAAAGCCGAATAGATAAAGAATTGATATTACCTAATAATATAATAACTAAGGACAAACCAAGCATATGTGTGATTGCTTCAGACGAAATTTTACTTGAAGCAAAAAAACTTGGGGTAGATACTTTAGACAAAGACGATTTAGCAGGATTGGATAGGAAAGAAAAAAAGGACAAGAAAAAATTTGTAAAAAAATATGATTTTTTTGTTGTTGAGGATAAACTAATGAGAGACGTTGCTAGGTATTTAGCAAGATTTTTGGGTCCGGTTGGAAAAATGCCCAAGCCTTTTCCAACAGGATACGGAATTATCTCAAGCGTTGACGATCTAAATAATGCTTTTGATAGATACAAAAAAATAATTCGCGTTCAAGTTAAAAAACATCCAATAGTTCAGGCAAAAGTGGGAAAAAAATCTATGGATCCTGAAAAAGTGCTTGAAAACGTGAAAACAATAGTAGAATATATTGCCGATCTCATGCCTCACAAATATAACAATTTGAAATCTATGTTTGTTAAGACGACAATGGGAAAACCAATTAAAATCGACGAGGAATTTCTAAAACAAATAGGGGTGTAAATAAATGATTGGAGAAAAACACATACCACAATATAAAATTGATGAGGTAAATTACCTAATCGATTTATTTAATCAATATAAGAACGTAGCGGTGATTGAAGTTGCCCATATTAACGATAAACAAATCCAAACAATGAAGAAAATTTTAAGAGGGAAAGCAATCTTCAGAATGTCAAAAAAGTCTTTGCAAATAAGAGCCATAGAACTATTTAAAAAAAAATCTAAAAAAGCAAATTTAGACCAATTAGCGGCAAACATTCCCGGACAATCAAGCCTTATATTTACTAATCTAGATCTGTTTGAATTAAAAGGAATCTTTCTTAAAAACGAATGGATGGTACCAGCCAAACCCGACGAAATCACTCCAGTGGATATTTGGGTACCAGAAGGGGATACTGGGCTACCAACAGGTCAAGTAATTAGCGAGCTAAACATGACCTTGCGTCTACCTACTCGAATCCAGAACGATACGATTTGGATAAGAGAAGACACTAGGACTCATAAAGCGGGAGATCTGGTTGACGTTAAACAAGCCGCGGTACTTAAAAAACTCGGAGTTAAACCAATTGAATCGTTAATAAAAATTCACTTTGCGTGGAGCGATGGTGAAATACTACCAGCAGAAGTATTATACATGGATATGGAGCAATTACAAAAGGATATTGCGTCGTGCTATTTCACGGCTCAAACTCTTGCTATTGAACTAGGTATTATCGATGAAGATACAATTAAACCTTTAATTCAAAAAGCGCACAGAGAGGCAAAAAGTATTCTTTTTGAAGTGCCAATTTTTATAGAAGATATGATGGATGAGTATATTAAAAAGGCAGAGCTTAACGCAAATATTATAAATTCTATGGTTTTCGGGGGAGGAACAGTTAAATCTCAAGGAAAAGAATCAAAGAAATCAAAAAAGAAAGAACCCGAACCTGAGGAGAAAGAAGAAGAAGCAACGGGCATTGGCTCGTTGTTTTAAATAATAAGGATGATTTTTTAAGTCCAATTTTAATAAATGGAATAAAAACTATAATAATAAAAAAGAGGTAAAGCAAAATGGAAAGTATATATGCAGCACTCCTACTTCATAAAGCTTCAAAGAAGATTACAGAAGCTGCAATTGAAAAAATCTTAACCGCCGCTGGAGTCAAAGCAGATAAAGGAGATATTACTAAATTAGTTGCTGGCTTAAAAGAAGCGGATATTGATAGTATATTAGCTTCTGCTGCTGCCGCTCCGGTGATGGCTGCTCCAGTTTCAGGAGGTGGTGGTGGTGGTGCCGCCGCTCCAGCTGAAGAAGCGAAGGCTGAGGAAGAGGAGGAAGAAGAAGAGCCTACTGGAATTGGTTCTTTATTCTAAAGACAATTTAGAGAGTTACTAGGATAAATTTTAATTATTTTTTTCTATCTTTTTTATATTTTATATAATTTGAGCTAGTTTAAGATTCGCATAAAATATAAATAAAACAAAAAGTTTTTTTTAAATTCAAATTTTTTAAAAATTACATAAATTAATTACATATTTCAATTGAAAAAAAGCTGAACTATTATGACCGGTAAATTCATTAAATTTTTCTCTCCTTTTGTAAGAGTAATGCCCGAAATCAAAAATCCCCAAAGAGAAGTTGCCTTCAAGGAAAAAGCAGTATGGACTGCCGTTGTTTTAGTAATTTATTTGATTATGTCAAATATTCCATTATATGGAGTGCAACTTCAAGATTCGACGGATTATTTTTATTGGCTACGAGTGATTCTCGCTAGCCAGAGAGGAACTTTAACTGAATTAGGTATCGGTCCGATAGTTACCGCCGGACTTATCATGCAGTTATTAATGGGTTCTAAGATGATTGACGTCGATATGAACGATCCTTACGATAGATCCCTATTTAGTGGTACACAGAAGGTCTTATCCATCTTTTTGACGGCATTTAACGCAATTGCCTATATGATAGGAGGAGCATTTGGACCACCAAATCAGCTTGGCTTAGAAAATATGGTATTAATTTTTCTGCAACTATTATTTGCGGGAATTATTATTGTATTGTTAGACGAACTCCTACAGAAAGGATGGGGTCTTGGAAGTGGTGTTTCATTATTTATTGCCGCAGGTGTGGCAGGTCAAATATTCTGGAATACTTTTAGTTTTATTGAAGCTCCGACGGAGGAAGGTACTGCTTTACCTCGTGGGATAATCATTGCTATTTTTTACGTACTTTTTGACGATGACGATACCACAAATATTGACGACATTTGGGTACGTGGGCAATTACCGAGCATTTTAGGTCTTATAACTACGTTTATTATCTTCGTTATTGTGGTGTGGTTTGAGGGGACTAGGATCGAGATTCCGCTTGCCTACAAAGGCTATCGAGGAGTAAAAGGAAAATATCCAATGAAGTTAATGTACGTGTCAAATATCCCCGTTATATTGGTCAACGCTCTTTACGCTAATCTTTTGTTTTTCGGACAAATATTCGCGGGACCGGACTCTGCTCTGCGAGGACAAGGTTTCGATTTCTGGATCAATCTGATAGGGGTCTTTGAAAGTGAAAGTACCGGAGAAGGCACGGGTGGGTATCTAGTGCCCACTTCAGGTTTGATATATTTGCTTTCACCGCCGCGAGGATTAGAGTCGCTGCTAGACGATCCGATTCGCGCCATGATATACCTCTTCATATTCACCATACTGTGTATATATCTGGGTAAGATCTGGGTCGAAGTCTCCGGACTCGCTCCAAAGGATATTGCACAGCAGATAATTGACTCGGGAATGCAGGTACCTGGTTTTCGAAGCTCTGCGAAGGTAATAGAGAGAATCTTGAAACGCTATATCCCTACCTTAATTATCCTAAATGGGATTTTCATAGCGCTGCTGAGCTTCATGGCAGACAGCCTCGGAGCGCTCACGAGCGGCACGGGGCTCCTAATTTCGATTGGTATAATTCACAATTATGCTGAAACTATCGCCAAAGAAGTAGCGGCAGAACAATATCCGTCAATGAGGGGCTTCCTTGGCCTCGATTGAGGAGACTAAGCTACAGGTATTTGTATTAATTCTCAAATTTTAATAATCCTAATTTTACTTTAAGTTAACTATTAAGTAGAAGCATTATTATAAAGCAAAAGATTCCTAACATTCATTTTCAATATTCAATAATGAACTAACTGAAAAGCTAAAAAATTTATTAAGTGAAAGCGAATAATAATTAATTTAGAAATATTAAAATTTAACATACTACTGCGGTTATAAATATGATTTTGCAAGAAAGCAATTGGATGAGTACGCCTCCGGGTTCTATATGGTTTATACTTTTATTATCTTTAATAATATCAATTGTGAGCGTAATTCTCACCAAGTTGTTAATTGATACAAAGGAAATTGACAGAAAACAGAAACAGATAAAAGCTCATCAAGAAGAAAAGAAAAAAATTATAGAATTAGCGAGCGTTGATGTCGAGAGATATAGAAAGGCTCGTAAAAAATGGGAAAGACGGGACATTATGCTTAAAAAGACTCAACAAGGAATGGCAATGGACAGGATGAAACCTACTTTAATTACTTTTCTCCCAATGATTATCATTTTTGCGATTTTAAGAAATATATATGGCAATGGGCCAGTTGCTGCCACCCCAATGAATCCCGAACTCTACGGACTTTTGACATTTTTCCTTGGATTAGGCTTGGCAGACAAGAACCAATGGATAGGGGATGCTGCTTGGATTAATTTCACAGCGTGGTATTTTTTATGCTCGTTAGGAATTAATACTCTTCTCCAGAGAATATTAGGTTTACAAACCCAAGCTTCAGGGGGATTTGAACAGATGTTTACTGGACCACAAGCGGCGGGAACCGAATTTCCTGACGTATAAACAATTTTCAAAAAATTTTTTACTTTATTATTCTAATTTTTTCTATCTCGAATATTTTATAGACATTATCTTTTTATTATGGTTTTTTTTAGTTTTCCTTAGTAATATTTCCTAAAAAACAACGATTCAATTAAAGATGTGAATTTTAAAGTGAGTTTAAAGTGGTCAGACATAAAATCTAAAACAATATCGCCAGACGAATACTTAGAAAAGTATAAAGAAAAAACAGATGTAATGAATAACTATAATAGCTACGAACCTAAATCCAAGCATCTTAACAATATTAAAAAAATTATGAAAAACAACCAAATAAAGCTAAAGATACTAACAATAGGAGCAGAATGGTGTCATGATTGCGTCGAACAAGTACCAAATATGATTAAAATAGTAAAGACACTTAATATTAACAACATTGAAATGCGTATCCTATACGGTATAAAGGTTAACGCTTTTAGGAAACCAGGCGAGATTTTATGGGATAAGCGACATTCTGTACCCGAAGCAATAGACCCTAATTTCAATTTAGAAGCTATCCCGACATTTTATTTTTTTAAGGATGCGGAATTAATTGAACGAATAGTGGAACATCCAACCTTTTTATCCTCTCTTGAGAGAGATCTCTGCAATATTGTAAAGAAGGAATTCTAATTGAATTTTATATTACTAATTTCCTTTTATAACAAAATAAAACACATATTTCTTTTTCGTGCATTTACTTGTAAAAAATGTAAATTTCAATTAAGACAAGAAATTAAAGTGAAGTTTTAATACTTAGGTAATAATTAAAGATAATCACCAATTTATAAAATCTTAGTGTAAAATCATGATACGTTGTAATAAATGTCGAAAACGAATTAAAAAGAAGCATTTAGATGATGTGTTTAAATTAACTTTAGGCAACATGAAAAATGGTCTTTTCTATGGAAATAAAACCTATTATTATCATATAGAAGATATATGTCCTAATTTTTCATTAAAATAAATTAAAAGAATAAAAATTTTTTAAAATGCTATTTCTAAATTTAATGTGCGTGCTGACCATCTGAACAGCTTGGTCCTCCAAGAGACTTTAGTTTTCCTTGCAGCAGAAGTTTTATATTATCTTTAATGGTACCAGCCACACCTTGGTGTAAATTTATTCCCACCTGCAAGAATCCCATATATGGACGACCCCCAATTCCTCCCACAATCATATCTGTTACGTTCTGTTTCTTCATATTTAATACTGGCTCCATACAGCTAGTATGTCCATTATTTTGTAGAGAAAACGCTTTTTTCATAGTTACATCATCTATAACTTCTACTCCAACAAAATATGGGCAATGTCCGAAATGTTCGGAAATCTGATCTGATAAGTCTGGACCATTTGAAGGAATACCGATGATTCTCATTTCTTAACTCCTTATATGAATTGTTTTAAAGTGCTATTTATTTTGATTTAAAAATTAATTTAGTCTTTAAAATCTTAGTCTAATATTTAATTAATTTTTATTACTATTAAAAAATCTTAACGAATATGCAAAAAAATTAGTTAATGGGGATGATGCTCGTAGTCATCATCTGCTTCAGTATGTATTTTTTCAACCCCCATTCCTTTACCTCCACCTGGACTACAGAGACTTTCTCCACCTTCTAAAGTTCCATCTAAGATTTTTTTAATGACATCATCAACCGAACCTGTAATACCCATGATTACCTCAATTCCAAATTGGTTGAAAAAATTTTGGGCTCTATGTCCCATTCCGCCAGAAATCATATAATGAGCTCCTTGTTGATTCACAAATTGGGGAATACTTCCTACACTATGGCCAGGATTGGGAAAGACTTCTTTTTTTACAAGTTTGTTTTGATTTTCATCTATAGTAATGAAAGTAAATTCAGGTGCTCGACCAAAATGAGCAAATACTTCACCTGAATTCGTACTAATGGCGATTTTTTTCATATTTTATCACTTATTAATTCATAATATCATTTTTCTATTTAAAAA
>JBHLLE010000187.1:0-7034 GCA_048885945.1 Candidatus Hermodarchaeota archaeon
CTGGGGAAGGTATAATTCTCCAAATCTCACCATTTATAGAGATCTCAGTACTTTCGTCGATAATCTCATCAGGATTATTAATAAATTTTAGACCATAAGCTTTTCGATAAAGACGCCACCAAAAATAAAATTTAATAAATTGTTTAATGCGAATCCATAGACTATTTTTTCTTAGTAAATCTTCTGCAATATTTGGTTTGAAAATCCTAAGATAACTTCTTTTGTCCTTTACGATTTCTGCCATCTTTTTAGTTAATACTATTTTAACTTTCACATATTTTCTCAATAGTTTTAACGCTGAAACATGATCTGGATGAGAGTGACTAGGTATGACTCGCGTTAATCTAAATTTTTCATGTTTTGAGAGATATATATCCTCAATTTTTTTAATTTCTTCAATTATGTACTTTTCTGTTGTTTTATCACCATATCCCGCATCAAAAATTAACCCATCGTGACCTGCCAATACATAAACATTAATCGTTGGTTTAACTGACTTGACTGTTCCAGTTTCTTTTATTAAAAATATTCCAGGATATACTTCTTTCAATTTATTTCCAAATGAATGTTTTGTTAAGGTATGTATGAGTTATGCTTATGTGCAATAAATTGTCAAAAATTAACTTTTGTATTTATTAAATCACTTCAATATAATCAAATATTATAAAAATGTCAGAAAAGACAATAAAAAAAAAGAAAATTAAGGATTTAATACCATCGTTGAAATTGAAGCAATTGCTTTTCTTTTAGTAGAACTTTTCTAAGAAAAATAAAGATACCTAAAGCACCGGTAAATAATATAATAGTTATAATATTAATTAAAAATAAACCCCTCGTTTCGTTTAATAGTATTGAGAATATAATTGTAATTAGAAAACTAAGCCCAATTGCTATAAGCATTACAAGCATTCCTACTAAGTTATATATTAGAAATAGCCAGCTCCAGACGCTCTTTTTACCGTTGTAGTTTTTTCTTAACTTTAAGAGCGTAATCGCAGCATATATCATCATCATCGAAGATATTAACTCCACTATTAATTGACCAAGCACGAGAATCCATAAAGCACCTACATCGCTCGATAAGATTATCAAAAATAGTCCCAAATTAACTAAAAAGAAAATAATTGCACCAATTATTGTAATATAGAATAACTTGATACTAGAACTCACGTAAAGTTTTGGTTGTGTTGATAGCGAACTTGGATGTTTTTTAAATTGTCTTAAATCATATCGACAGTTTGAACAAAAATTATCTGTAGGTTTTAAAACGTTTCGACAATTTGGACAATAATTGAGGCTAATAGTGGTTTTATTACTTGATATTTCCTCAGTTTTTAAGGGATTTATATCACTCACCGTCTCACAAACTACGTTTTGATCTATAATTATAAATCCTGTGTCAGCACAACGATAAGTTTTTTCAGCAATTTTATTTGCGCGCCTATAAAAAATTAATAATATTATAAAACAAGTTACTGCTAAACCTAACTGGAATATAATAACCGTAAGAAGATAGATAAATTCATCTTGAATATTTACCGCTAAAAATATAAGATATATCCAAACACTAGAGCTATTCCATAAGAAATGCATGCTAACCGGAATTAACCAAATCGGAATAAAACGTTTTAAGAATTTTTTTACTTGTACTTTCATTGGTAAATACTCTTCTTTAAGCTCAAAGCGTAACCTTTCAGCTCTTCCAGCAGCATACCCTCCTAACGCCCCTCCTAGTATATGAATGGGTCCCCAATTTCTTAGAGTCACTTGAAGGTAAATCGATAAATCTGAGCCCCCCGATAAGATGGTGATCATGAGGTAACTTGCCGTTTCTATTCCTTCAAAAGTCAATCCTATAAGTATACCAATCAAAAACCCATTTAATTCGTTTCCCAGCATGCCTTTATTTTTTTGGTCTGATTTCTTGCTTCTTTGTAGTACAACAAAAAAGGCTAAAATTGAAGGAAACGATTTGTTAAATTCTTCTACAAGCGCAGGTGTAATCGCAGTTGCACCAATCGTATATATAATCAGAGTTCCAAATTCATTATTGGTAAAAATATAAAAGGTTATAGCAATAGCAGCCCAAACCGTATCAAAACCGGTATTCCAATACGCCGACCAAGTTATTACACATACTCCCATTATAATAAATAAAACTAGATAATGGTAATGCCCTCCAAACATATCTTTATTCTGTGGCCACTTACTTGCTTTCCAGTGATAAAATAGGATCCATATTGCATAAAACGTAAGTGGTCCAATAATCGCATAAGAGTAAATAGTAAAAGTTTTGATTGGTGATGGTATTGTAGTGGATGTGATAATTAATAGAGTAATAATCGCATAGATTGCTGCTCCTACGAGTAATAGAATCCAGATTCTTACTTTATTTGGTTCAAGCTTAATATTAACGGGTTTATAGGGATTTTTTAAAGACATTTTAATCATTTATAAATTACTGTTTCTTATATTATTTCTCTCTATGGAATAAAGGACTTTTGAGAGAAATCTTTAAAATAAGTAGTTTTTAATATTATTTAATAATATGTTCAATCCATATTATTCTTTTATAGGTTTATTATATTGAGTATTTTGCCTAGTAATTCTCAAGATCTTAAGAATAAAATCAAATATTTGATTGAAAATAAGAAAAAAGGAAAATTACTAAAAATATTTAAAAAAAATATGAGAAACTCTTCAAGTCCTACGTTAAATGCAGTTCAGAAATTGATCGTAGAAGCAATTACTATTAATTTTGAATACTTCAATGAAAAAATATATCCAAGAATTATTAAAAAGTTAAACAGAACTTTTTGTTATAACGATTTACTTAAATTAGAAAAAGACATACTGGAAAAATATTGTTTATATGATAACGAAAAAATTCTGACGATTTTTAAAGGAAAAATGTTACAAGGACATAATTATGTGAAAGGAAGAATCTATTTAACACAATATCGAATATTTGCTCAAGGAAGTTTAAAGATAACTGCTGGATCTTCAATTATATGGATGGTAGCTATAGGAGGAATGAATGTTACTGGTATGCTCATAGGATATTTTATTAATAAAGGTATTCAAACGAATATTCGAAAATTTGTTCAAAAATCTATAGGAGGACAATTCAATAAGGAGAAACTATGCTATGGGTATCAATATCCCATCTTAAACGCTTATAATATTAAGAAATCAAATAAGTTCATTAAATATTGGGTTAATATCCAAGTAGATAAAAAAGGTAAAATAAAGACTAAAAGACTGAAAATAAAAATTACTACCAATGAAAATTCTGAAGAGAATTTATCGTTACTATCTAAATTTATAGGATTATAAATTCTTAAGTCAAATTTTTGTAAATAAAAACTGTTATTTTGAATGCATTACCGTTTCAAAATATCGTTTTCGAAAATTATTGATTCTTTCCAATTGTCATTACTTACTAATAAGATGTTTTGTTCCCATTTAAGATTCCAAGTAGGATTTTTTCTTCCTAAATCTAAAGATAAGGAAGTAATAGTACTTTTATCAGCTTTAATAGCAATAAGGTTAAGATTTTTAAGATTTTTAATAGTTTTTTTAACAGTAGTTCCCTTCAAAACGCTTTGAAAGGCATTATAAGTATGAAACCAATAAATTTTACTATGATGTAACGCTTTAGCTAATTTTATTAGCTTTTTTACAGCGACTTTTTTACACTCAATCCAGAGTTTTACATCTTTTACCAACTTTCCCGGAATTTCAGAAGATATAAAAGAAACTAAATCGGGTTTAAACTTGCGAAACCTATAGTTTGGTTCAATTATAAGCGGTTCTTCTTCATCCCAAAAATAGCAATAGGCGAGAATTTTTATTAAAATATGAAGAAAAGTTTCTGAACTACCTTTTCTAAGATATAAATGTCGTTGTTCAATTAAATTATCCTCCTTTTCCATAATTAGTTTGATTTCAAACTGATATGGAAGCTTTAATGATTTTTCCATTTGCTCAATTTACCAAAATAAGTTAAAAATTAATAGAATGTGAAAAAAAAAGAAAGGTGTAAAAATTTTTTTTAGTTATTTTTTATATAATTATCCTATTTAAGATTTAGAAGTATTTGATTGCTAAAAGGATGTCGTCGCGTGTAACTTTCTTTCTTTTAGCGTGTTTTGTCAAGGTTAACGCAGCTTTAGTTATTTTTTCTGCGCTAGCGCCCATCCAGTCGACTAATTCGTCTACAGCGTCTCGAGCAACGATAATAGCACCATTATGTTTCATTAATCTTCTAATAGGACTCCAACTAATATATTCTGATCCAGCCATTTTTCATTCCTCCACTTTTATTATTTAATTTTTTATATATTTTTATTAATTTTTTAAGAACTTATTATATATTTATATCTCTTTTATATTTATAAAGATTTTGGTAATCGCGGAAATTTCAGAAGAAAAAAATAAAAAAAGATGTACGACAAAATTCGGATCTAGTTAGATGATCAATCTGGTGCAAGTTAGCAATTCTTAACTGAATTCTAGATTCTGTAGAAAATTGATTCCAAAGAACTATATTTTTAGAGAAAAAAATATGGATTTATCGTTTTGGAGTAAAATTAAAAAATAAAGCTAAAAATAATCAAATTCCAAAAAGCTAGAATGTTAGATTTTGTGGTATCTGTGAGTTAATAATTTATTTTTTTATTCGTAAAAAATGATTCTAATCTTTAATTTCATAAAATTTTGTGACCAGAATACAAAAAGGTATTTAGATATGTAAGATAAAAGCGATTATCATAAAAAATAACAATGGAACAAAAATCGAAACTCCAAAATTTCCTTTATCTTTAAAGACTTTTTTTATTAGACCTGTGACGAGGTAAATTATACAAAATAGAACGACTATATAATAAATTGCTTCAATGTTAGGAGATGATTTTAAGATCCTACTAAAAATAAAGTTAAAAAATTGACGCATTGTAATGGAATCAAAAAGGTGATATAGGGAAATAGTTATGGTAATTGAAATTACAATAAGACCAAAAATAGTGGGGAGTAGATTGTCAAAAATTTTTAAAGCTCTACTTTTTGTGATTGATTGACGATTTTTCTCTTTAGACGCTTCTTTTACAAGATTTTCTTTAATTAATTTGGTTAAAATCTGAACTCCTGCGAAAAAAATAACGACACCAAACGCAGCGTAGAAAAAGTAGATTGAGTGAGGTCCAATCATGAATGGAAATTTCATGTAAAAGGCCCAAACTACTAACTGGAAGATAATGTTCATAAAGAGTATGCTTCCAAAAACTAGACTTTTAAGGATTTGATATTTTCCAAGATGATATTTTTTCCAATCTACTCGTTTTGATTTTGTATGTATGTGTTTTTTTTCTTCGATTATAAAAATTAGAAGAAGTCCACCTACAAAAAGACTTATACCTGTACCAAAAATGGAATTTATTATTGGTTCAACGGGTTGATAAAAGAATTTAGGTATAAATGTCATGTAATAACCAATAATTGTACTAATTATTACAATAACAGAAGTACTAAATAAAATTGAAATTTTGCTAAATTTTTTAACGTTTATCTTATTACTTTTAAAGCGGGATGACTTCTTGTTCTTTTTTTCTTTGATTTTATTCCAAAGATCAACTTCTGCTTGATCGGGCAGAAAATATAGCATTAGATAAAGAACTAGATAAAAAGCAGCGCATAATGTACCCGCGATTAATTCGGAAAAGAATCCTAACGAAATGCCTATAATTGTGGTGAAGCCAACTAACCACAAGAGCAATAATAGGATGATGGTTTTATAATAAGATCCTCTTCCGAACGATAAATCAAAAAATGTATCGTCTGAGTTTTTTAAATTAATTATCTCTTCTTCTTTGTTGGCTCTTTCTGTAGCAACCTTCTTGTTAGAGAAAACTATTGAGATAATTATAAAGAAAGGGATTAAAGAACAAACAAATAGTATTAAACATTCGAATATTAAAGAAAGTCCTATTAATGGGGCATTACCTAGTTCTATGTCGCGCTCTTGTGAATATTTGTCAAAATCAGATTCCCAATCTTGACCTAAATCAACATCTTTTAATTTTTCCTCAAAAAAATTTATAATGATATAATCGGAGGTATACCCCGGGTCGCCACTTAATTCATGGTTGTCGTCCAATTTAATGTAAGAAGCGGATTTATTGGCACTAATAATTGCGTTATATCCTTGAGTTGCTAGATCACTACTAAAAGTATCGTCTTTTTTTGCTCTAAGAAACATCATAGAATTACTTTTTACATTAGGTAAATATTCAACAGCGTCGAACTTTCTTAGAAATTTTCTATCTAGTCTATTGGTCCCATCGATTATCAAATCTTCCATGATTTCTTCATTGCCCCTAATAAGTCCGTACGTATTTAGTATCTCTTTTATATTATCTTTCGTAATTTCGGTATCTTCTATTTTGTTTAAAATAATCGAATTTTTTCTTACAGAAAACTTAACTTCAGCGTCAGGTAATAAATCTTCAATTAACCAATCAGTAAAATTATAGTACGTGTTAATAGAAATAGTAGCGTCAATTAGATTTCCTAAAACTCCCGCACAAAGAGAAACAGTAGCTCCACCATAACTTGTACCAAATAATCCTATTTCATTTTCATCAACAAACTCTAGATCTTTTAAGTATTTTATTCCATCTTCTACAATTTCAGGCTCAAGATCCTTTCTAGGTAAAGTATCCATTTTTCCAACACTCATTCCATTACCAGGTAGATCAATTGCAAAAACCACAAAACCTCTTCTTGCCAATTCGACACACCAGCGATGCATAGATTCCTTACCACCACCTATCGCATACCCATGACACGCAATTATCCCTGGATATTCTCGATTTCCAAACTTAGGTGCCGGTTGAAAAAGATTTCCTACAATTATGTTATTTTCACCATCAATTTCGCTCTCATAGGAAACGGTGGTTATTATAACCTCGTCATCTGTATATGGTGCCATTTGCCACGAAATAACTTTAATGAAGTTGGGTAACAAAATGAAAAAG
>JBHLLE010000188.1:0-7024 GCA_048885945.1 Candidatus Hermodarchaeota archaeon
GAAGCATTTAACAATAATTTAAATTATAACTATCTTAGTAATTAAATATTTACACAAAAGTGAATCGATTTGTATTTTATTTGCATTTCATTTGGATTTAATGTTCCTTTAAAAAAGATTTTCCTTCTAACCTTTAATAAACTACTCACTTTTAAATTTTTATGTATATACTTAAAAAAGTTTAAAGTATATTTTACGAAATAAAAATCATAAACTATGAATTAACCTTAATTTAGGATTAGACCGCTTTCTTTTTTAACTGTTCATTTAAATTCAGTAACCGCTCCAATCGTAATTCAATGTGGGGATCTTCAATAAGCGACTTGTGAGATTGAATTTGATTAATCAATTCGTTAATAATTTCATCTTTAACATTAAGTATACTTTTTAAGTTCTTGTTTTTAGCTTTTTTTTTTAAATATTTACTATTAAGTGTCTCAATTTCCTTTTCTTTTAATTCTAATAAAAATAGAAGGTTATCGCTTGTTTCTTCTTGAGAATTTTTTAAAGACATAACGTAATTATTTAACTTCTTTATCTCAAGCTTTAAATTTTCTATTTCTTCGTTTTTGCGTTTTAATTTTTTATTAAATTTATCGCTTGAAATATTTCGTTGTTTTAATTCTTCTATTATCATATTTTTCTTATTAATCTTTGATTGCAATTCATTCACTAAAATATCTAAAGGAAGTTTTTCTTCTTCTACTCTAATTAAAATGGAATCTCTATTTTGTTCCCTCTCAATTCTCTCGAGTTCACGTTGAATTTTATTTTTTTCTTTTCTTAAAAAGCCCATTTTATTTTTGATCTCTCTAATTTCGCGATCTTTCTCTTCAATACAGATTTCGTATTTCATTTCCTTTGCTTTTTTTAAAATCTTTTTAGAATTTATCGAGTCATTGTCTGGAATAACTGATTCAAGTTTCATGATTATGTCTTCGAGTTCCTCTATTCTATCAATATATTTAATAATCTCTCCTTCTTTAGATGTTAGATCATTCTCTAATTCAGCAATTTTCTTTAATAAATCGTTTTCAGCCATTTTTTCCCTACTAAATTAATGTTTAAAAATATTCTCAAATTTCTAACTTAAAAAATATAATTAACTCACGAAAATAAAATAAAATTAACGAGTTAGAATTTAATTATTTTATTTACGAAATAATAGAGCCATTCTTTTAATACATTTTCATATCCCGAATATTAAATTGGTCAATTTTTTTTATAATGGGTATTAAACTCAATGAATTAAAAACAGTCATAAGTACAAATAATATACCTATACCTATGAAGGGGACATATAAAGGGGGTAAATAGGCTCTTTCTAATAAAATAGTGGTATTTAGAATCATTCCAATAGATAAACTCAATAAAATAGAGGGAACGATTACAAATAGTGACTCAAAGAATAAAATTCTCTTAATTGATTTTCTTTTTGTACCTAATGCGCGCATTATTAAGAAATCTTTTGCTTTTTCTACTAATCCTGCTTTTTGATAATTATATAAGGAAAGAACTGCCACGATTCCCATAATAATTATCAAAATTATTGGATAAAGAGTTAAATTAGAAAGGTAATCCAAATTTTTCTTGAAAATCCTATCTAAATAATAAAAAGTAAAATCTGAACCGAGATTATCTTTTATAATTTCCTTCAAATCATTCTTAATATCTTTATAAGAATCATCATCAATTTCTAATAAGAGAATATTAATCTCCCCATTAGTATAATTTAATTCTTCTCGGAAAATATTTATACTGATGTATCCAGCATATCCTCCATAAAAACTATCAATAACAACTCCAGAAACATGAAATCTATGACTTAAATCCTTCACTCTCATGCTCTGATCTAAAGGATAATCAAAAAAATTATATGCTAAACCGTCACCAATAGTCATATTATCGTGTTCGTCGTCTTCGTCAAACCAATCTCCTTCAATTTCAAAATCTTGTAATATATCATCAGGATTAACCCCAACTATGGGAAAATTACCCTCTCTTTGTTGACCCACTATCCTATAACCTCCAGTTCCTTCCTCGTCAGTAAAATAATAATATCCATCTAATTCTTCAACATCGGAGAAAGTTATTAGTCTTTCTTCGACTTCCTTCACCTCGTCTATCGCTTCAATTTCAATTGTATTGTTTCTATTAAATAAATATTCAGACTTTAGAAAATTAACATCGTCTTCATCTACAGAGGCACTGGGATCTGAAAACATTGCGTACATCTCTACATAATTATCAACTACATCTTCGTGACCAATTACTATTATATTTTCACCTTGAGAATTTTCTATCCATCTTTGGGACGAGGTATTCAAAACAAAAGCTCCTAATCCTAAAGTGAAAATAATTAAAAAAATAGTGGTAAATACTAACATAAATCTTATATATTCGTTTCTTCTTCTCACCGTATTAGTTATCGCAATTTTTAAATTAAATCCTAAAGACGAAAGCCATCTTGGAATAATCGTTAGTTTTTTAGATGCATTGAAACTATATGGAATATCTTGAGAAAACGAGCTAACAATCTTTTGGTTTCCAATTCTTCTTAAACTAAATCCATTAATAATAAATATCCCTACTATACACGAAATAAATAAAATAGGGGTGTAAATTAAATCGACTTGAAAAAATAGTTTATATCTTAAAATTCCCATTATTAAAGCAAATATTCCGAACGCTCCTAATCCTAAAATTAAACCAAAAATAAAGCCTAAAAGAAATACAATATACGATTCGAGCAAATAAAATCTATACAATTTACCAGGTAGCGTTCCTAATGCTTTCATTATAGCAATATCTCTTCTCTTATGAATAATGATAGTAGTTGTGATTATAACTACTATTAAAAAAGAAAGTACGCATACCATTATAAGAATAAGCGTATTAAACTGAGTATAAACACGATTTATTGCGCCCGAAAAATAATACTCGTTGTCAATATTACTATTTGAGAAAATAGTTGTTCGATAAATTAGGTTTAAGCCTAGAGATGTAGAAAAGTAAACGATGAATTCTGTTATTGCAATTACTAGTGTTATAGTTAGTATGTATGGGAAATTTGATTTTCTTTTTCGATAAAAGTCTTTTAACGCGAAATCTAACGACATTTTTAAAAGGTTTTATTTTCAATTTTTTTTTTTAATTTTTTCTTTAACAATTTTAGCATCCTCAAAATCTATTATTCTATCTGCCAAATCGATTAAATAATCGTCGTGAGTAGCTACTATTATGGTCTTACCGAAGGCTTTTAAATCCCTAAATAGATCTCTTATAATCTCGCTGGATTTCTTATCTAAATTTGCTGTTGGTTCGTCCGCTAAGATAACGGGTGGATCATTTGCTAAAGCTCGAGCAATCGCTACTCTTTGTTGTTCTCCTGCGGAAAGCTGAAACGGTAAATGCTCTCTTCTTTCGCCCAATCCAACTTTTTTTAATAAATTTACTGCTGTTTTTCTTCCTTCTTTAATAGGAACACCTGCCAAATTCATGGGAAAAATCACGTTTTCCTCTGCTGTTAATGTACTTATAAGATTGTAATTCTGAAAAATGAATCCTGAATTCATTAACCTAAAAGTAGCTAAAGATTCTTCTTTCATATCACTAATCTTAATCCCATGCCCGTAAATAATTCCCTTCTCCTTCTCAGGAGAATCTAATCCTCCAAGCAGATTTAAAAGCGTAGTTTTACCCGCACCAGAAGGACCCATAACTACTACAAATTCACCTTCTCGAATTTTAATTGAAACGTCATCAACAGCTCTTACAATATACTCTCCAATATGATAATCCTTTACTAAACTTTTTGCGCTAATGATAATTTTATCTTTCAATAAAGCCATTATTTCATCGGCTTCTAAATTATCTTTTATATTCTCCTTTTCTTCTTCTTCCTTTAAAGGATCTTTCTTGCGTGGCACAATTTATACTATTATTATTAAAATTTAAAATTCAGCCTTTTTAAATTAGACAAAAATTCTTTTAATAGTAAAAAATCTAAAAATGACTATAGGGATTTAAATCTAAGGAGGGTTAACTTTACCAATATAAGGTATAAGGAAAAGAACGAGGGGCTCGAGAAAATCGGAACCTGAGACACCAAGTCCCAGATTATGGGATAAAATTTAGTTACCATTTAATTAGGAAAGTCCCTACTACGGGATAAAATTCCTAGTAGTTTTAGGGGATATTATTTTGTTTTCTCGATCTCCCTCTATGAGAGAATCAAATTCTCTCTATAAACATATACAGTAAGTATCCTTTATAAATTTATTTTACCAAAGCAAAAATTTTTATATTAAAATGTTTAAATACAAGAGTTTTTCTAAACCTATTTCATTAAAGTTTTTAGACTCTTTTAAATCATAAATTATTGTAAAATTTTTCCATTGTTGGATTAAGTATTTCTCTTTTAATTCTACATTTTATAATGATTACCTTTAAGGATTAAATTATATCTATATTATCAAGGTAGTGTAAAAAAAAATCATAACTTAAAAATTAAAACTAAAAAAATTCAAATTGATGTATATGTCGAGAGTTATAATTATAGGAGGCGTTGCAGGGGGTGCAACAGCTGCCGCACGACTTCGTAGACTAAGAGAAGATATAGAAATTATAATGATTGAGAGAGGACGCTATGTATCTTTTGCTAATTGTGGATTACCATATTATGTGGGTCATGTTATCAAAGAACGGAGTCAATTAGAGCTAATGACACCAAAAAGGTTTTTTGAAAGGTTTAATATTGATGTTCGAGTAAGACATGAAGCGATTGCCATAGACCGAGAAACTAAAACAATTCAAATTAAAAACCTTGATTCTGAAAAGTTATATGATCTAAATTACGATTATTTAATATTATCACCCGGAGCTTCTCCAGTTATTCCACCATTTAAAGGATTAAATAAAGTCCCCTACTTTACGCTACGAACTATTCCTGATTCTGTAAAAATTAAACAGTTTGTAGAAAAAGCTAATACCAAGCACGCTACAATTGTAGGAGGGGGATACATAGGTTTAGAAATGGTAGAAAATTTAAGAAGAAGAGGTGTTAAGGTTAAAATTGTTGAAATGCTCGATCAAGTTTTATCTCCTTTAGATAGAGAGATGGCTCAGTTTGTACACACAGAACTTATTTTAAATGGGGTTTGTCTACAGTTGGGAGATGCAGTAGATTCATTTATGTGTGATGATAATAATTGCAATTATGTAATTCCTCGAAGTGGCAATAAAATTAAAACAGACTTGATAATTTTAGCTATCGGAGTAAAACCTGAAAACCAATTAGCTAAAGATGCCGGACTTGAAATCGGACCCAAAGGTCATATTATTGTTGACGAGTATATGCGTACTTCAGATCCAAATATATTTGCGGTTGGGGACGCTGTCCAAGTTAAAAATTATCTTACTCACGAATCAACAGCAATACCACTTGCAGGACCTGCAAATAAACAAGGTAGAATTGCCGCAGATAACATAGCCGGGCGTGATTCTAGATATAATGGGATCTTAGGTGCTTCAGTGTTAAAAGTATTTGATTTAACTGTATCGTTTGTAGGTTTAAGCGAAAAGCAATTAAAAAATACGGATATTAATTACGAAAAAGTGTATATTCATCCAAATAATCACGCGGGATATTACCCAGGTGCGATTCCTATATCGTTAAAATTAATCTTTGAAGTTCCTAGTGGGAAAATTTTAGGTGCTCAAGCTCTTGGTGGACCTGGAACTGAAAAACGTATAGATGTGATATCTACCGTCATTAAATTTGGAGGAACAGTGTTTGATTTAGAAGAATTAGAATTAACTTATGCTCCACCCTTCGGTTCGGCTAAAGATCCCGTTAATATGGCTGGTTATGTCGCTTCAAATGTAATAAAGGGCGATCATCCAATTTGGCACTGGGAAGACCTCGAAGCAATTAAAGCAAATAATAGTTTTTTCTTGGATGTGAGAACCCCCGAGGAATTCCAAATTGGAACTATAGAGAATTCTATGAATATAAGTGATTTAGAATTAAGAGATAGATTAAATGAAATACCAAAAGATAAAGATATTTATGTTTTTTGTGAAGTAGGTTTTAGGGGATATCTTGCTACTAGGTTACTCTTACAATCAGGTTACAATAAGGTATATAATTTATCGGGAGGGTATAAACTTCTTGACATTGCCAGAGCTTCAACTAAAGAACTTGCTGAAGCTTGTGGTCCAAATGAAGAGATCATGGATGAATTAATAAAGGAGAAAGCAATAGAACTAGAAGATTATGTACAAGTTGATGCTTGTGGATTATCATGTCCCGGACCCTTAAATGCTCTTATTAAAGGACTGGAGAACTTACCTAAAAATAAGAAACTAAAGGTGGTTGCTACTGATCCTGGATTTAAATCGAGTGTCGAGGCTTATGTGAAGTTAAACGAAGCAATTAATTTATTACTGCTTAAAAAAGAAGAAGGAAAAATCGTTGCGGTATTAGAAAAAAGTGAAACTATTAAAAAAGAACCATCTTCTCCAATTAAAATTGAGAAAAGAACTAGAAAAGAGATCAGAGGCTCAAATGCTCCACCTATATCTGAAATAACAGTTAATGAATTATATAAGAGACTCGATGAAAAGGATGGACCAGCACTAATCATAGATGTAAGGTCTCCAGAAGAGTATAATAATAGAGGGGGTCATATAAAAAATGCAAGATTATTCCCTCTCGGAGAATTACTACAAAATCCAAATCTTTTGGAGGATTATAAAGAAGAGGAAATTGTGGTTCTTTGTCACGCAGGACCACGAAGTATGATGGCCTCTCAAATATTAGCTCAGGCAGGATTTAAAGACTTACGAAATCTAACTGGCGGAATGATCGCTTGGCATAGAAAAGGATATCCCGTAATAATAGAAAATAATTAGTAGATTTATTTAATTTTAATATTATCCTTATATTATATATCAACCACTTTAAAATGTGGATAATCATCTAAAAACAATAAATTGTTGGGATTGTTGATGTCAAAGTTTG
>JBHLLE010000189.1:0-7015 GCA_048885945.1 Candidatus Hermodarchaeota archaeon
CAATGCCGGAGGCTTATTCTATACTGATATAAATGATCTCTATAATCAAGAACATTATATATGGGATTATAGATATTTACCTTTAAGTGCTACATTTTTTATACCATTCTACCTTTTGGGATTTGAACTAGGTTTTATTGTATTTCACACGTTAAATTTAATTCTAAATATTTTAATTTGCAAATTGCTTTACAAGATAATAATATTAGTAAGAGGAGAGGATCATGAAAAAGACGATAAAAGGATTATAACATATCTTAGCTTGTATTTAGTAGCTGCACCTCAGATGTTTAATTATATTCTTGGTCAAATTAACTTATACATTACATTATTCATGCTATTATCTCTTTATATTTTTTTAAAATATGAAGAATTGAAATGGCACTTATTAGGGAGTATAATTCTTGGAATTAGTATTGTTCTAAAGCCAACCGCACTTTTTTTAATTCCATTCTTATTAGTGATCAATTACGATTTGGTGAAAAAAAAGTTGCATTTCGATTTATCTAAAAGTTTTATTAGAATTGTTGGAGTACTATTCCCAATTTCGTTAAATATAATCATTTTTTTATTGTATCCAAATTTGTGGGATGGATTTGTAGAGACAAATTTTACGGGGGGAAATCCACTAACTCTAAATTTCTCTTTTAGCATTACTAAAATCGTTTTAAATTTTTGTTATATGTACAATATACCTTTTAACCAGATTTACATATTTTTGTTTATTTTTGGAATTGTGGGTTTTCTTGGATACACCTTTTATCTATTTGGAAAATATCACGAAAGGGACGCTATTATATATGGTTTTACCTTTGGTTTAGTAATAACTTTATTAGTATATTTTGACTCATGGGACCATCATCTCCTAAACTTAACTCCTTTATTAATAATAATTATCTTTAATTTACCCAGACATTCAGAATTATCTGATAACTACTTTAAAAGGGGATTTTTCTTCTTTAGTTTTTTTGATTTAGCATTTATGGGACTATGGTTTATTACAATAATTTTTTGGTTTCCTTATAATTTCGCAACTACTATATTCTTGGTGTTAGTATTTTATGGTCTTAGTAAACATAGTCTAACAACAGAAGACAAAGATTTTATAACTAAAGATTTCAAAAAAATAGGAGTAGATCAAACTTGAAATTAAAAATATTTGTAATTAGTTATATTTTGTTGGTTCTAATTACCATTGGATTTACTCCTAACGCTTGTGCTATAACTTATGAAGTGGGTTTTAAGGAAGGAGACGAATTTATATGGACATGTAATGTCTGTGATAAAAATAAAATAAAAGAGGTTTTAGGGAGCGATTGGGACGGTGATGATTCGGGAATCTTTGAAAATTTGAGACAAAACTCCAGATTGAGGTGGGTAATCTATGATATTGATAACAAGGATGAAATCTATTTAGAAGAAACTGAAGATAATGAAACTGTATTTTCTATTAAATATTATAAATGGAGTTGGACGACTAACGAAAAATGGGGAAATAAGGATAGAATTGAAGAATCTTACCAATTAAAAGATCCTAAAGATTATCCTGACGATTATAATTTTCCTCAGTTTGTTCCAGTATGGATCCCCCTCCCTTTAGGTGATTATTTAAAGAATTTAGATTTAGATTATGATTATACTATAGACGCTAGAGTTTTACCGTCTATTTCGTGTGAAATTGATAAAAATGAGATAAAAAATAATTATCCTAAACAAAATATAAAGATTGTAGCTCTTTACACTGATCAAGGTGTTTTAAAATCGTATAAATTATATATTAAAGATCATCAAGTGATTATCGATATTTCACTTGATACATTTATAACCTATAATTTTTTGATAATATCAATAATAACAGCAATAATTTATGTGGGAATAGTTATTTTTATTTATAAATTGTTGAAAAAATAATTTTGGATAATTAAAATAAAATACAATTAAATGTTGGGAAGACTAGATGGAGATAATTCCTGCGATTGATATTAGTGGTGGAAAATGCGTTAGATTATATAAAGGACAAAAAGGCACAGAAAAAGTTTATTTTGAAAATCCTTTAGATGCTTTAGATTTTTGGATTAAAAAGGGAGCAAAAAGAATACATTTTGTTGATTTAGATGGAGCATGGGGCTCGGATAAAAATAAGATGCTACTAGAAAAAATGATATTTAAAGCTAAAAATAAAATGAAGGTACAAATCGGGGGAGGAATAAGAAGTTTTGAAGCGGCGGTTGAGTTAATTAATCTTGGAGCGGATCGTATTATCATAGGTACGCTTGCTATAAAAGAGCCAGAAGTTATTAAAAAACTGTCAAATAAAATTGGTAAAGAAAGAATTATAGTTGCTCTTGATTATAAACAGGGTAAAATTTCTACACACGGATGGACAACCCAAACTAATAAAGATCCATTTATTTATGGAAAAAAAGTCGCAGAATTAGGAGCGGGATTTATTTTATTTTCTTCAGTTGAGGCTGATGGAGCTTTTACAGGACCAGATTTAAAAAATATTAAAAAGATGATAAAGTCAGTAGATCTACCAATATATGCTGCTGGAGGCATTAGAAATGAAGAAGATATTATAAGTTTAAAAAGCATAGGAGTGTATGGAGTAATAATTGGAAAAGCATTTTATGAAAATAGACTCCCTTTTTCAATAATCACAAATACTAAATATAATCTCTAAATTATTAAGAATTAATAAAGTAATAATTAAATAATTATAAATTAAAATCCTATTCAAAAAAATCAAATAATGCACCAATATTTATTTTTTCAAGAATATCTAATTATACTTATTCCGGCATTGTTATTAGGTCTACTTCATACTCTAATGCCATGTGAAGATAAGTCGCTTTTTTTTTTCTATAGTTTTGGAATAACTAAAGACACAAAAAACAGTCTTTTAATATTAATTCTTTATGGCCTTGGTTTAATGACTGCTAATATGACTATTGCAGTAATTACTGTTTTAATCAGTTTAGTACCACTTATTATTTTCCCTGCTGCTGTCTCTGATCCCTATGCTATTAACTTTTTTGGGTCCTTTTCTTCCACTTTTGTTGCTATTTTTTTATTATTTTTTATGACTCGCAGAGATTACTCGCCACACTCTAAACATAAACAAGAAATTATAAATTTAGACTGGGATAAAAGACGTACTCCTTATCTTTTGGGCGTTCTTTCGGGATTTCCACCGTGTATATTTGAATTATTTATTTATTCGCAATGTCTTATCTTTTCTCTTAGCTATGGCTTTGTTGAAGCGCTTTTGACTGTATTTTATTTTTCTATTGGCACTTTTATTGGTCTTTTCCCTTTAGCTTTAGCAAAAAGCGGATTTGAACAAAAGGGGAAAAAAGAACCAAAAATAAAACAAAATAGAATCTATATCATAATGTTTTTAATAATTATCGTTGTGAATACATCAATTATGATACTTTCGTTCCTACACGTACATATTTTTCCCGTACAAAATTTATAACAATTTAGTTTAAGAGTCTATCTTAATTAAAATGAAAATATAACTATAAAAAATTAAATCAATTTTTGGACTATACAAATTTAAAAATATCTATTTGAGATTACTAATGTAAAGAATTTAAGGTTGTATTTTTTTTAATATATTATATAGAAATATGTGAGAAATTTTAAAAAATCAAGATTATGACAGATCAATGCTTATTCTGTGATTCTAAGAAAATTGATTATACGTGTGAAAAATGTAAATCAAGTTTTTGTATTAATCATATGGCGACAACCGAGCAATGGGAATGCAAAAAGCATTTTGAGATAAAATACTCAAAAGCAGATGCTTTTGAGAACGGCTTTAAATGCAGCATAATTGAAAATAGCAAATGTCCCGAATGCAATTCATTATTAAGAGTAAAAAGATTATCTTCAGGTCAATACTATCTAGATTGTACTAAATGTGAATGGAATTCTTATTTAAAGACTCCAGGTCTTTTTTTTCCGTCCCAAGAGCAACTAGCAAAGGAGGCAAAAAGATATAATCTAATTTTAGGTGGTTGGAAAAAATGTGGAAGAAAATTAAAGCATATCACAGGTAGAGAAATTTGCCCTAATTGTTTCTTGGAACTTCTTAAAAGATCAATTGCAACAAATTTTTCCACTGTTATGGATTCTTTCAATATCACAGCAGAACAAATGATTAAATTAATTAAGAAATATATTGAGGAAGAGCGAATATACGGTATTATTGACCAAAAAAATCGCATGTTTTATTACATATCTTCAGAAATGAGAGAGAATTTAATTTCAAAAATTCACAAAGAAGGTATAATAAATGTCTCTGACTTAGCAATTATGCTTGATATGAATACTGAGATGGCATTATTAGTGATCTACAAATTAATAAGCCAACATCAAATCAGAGGCGCATTTTCTCGCGATAAAAAGAAATATTTTACTCAAAAATATATCAACGATAATTTAACAAAGATAATTAAAGAAAAAGGTAGGATTTCCCTTGCTACTCTTGCCAAAAAGTTCGACATCCCTCAAGAATTAGTGAAAAATTTTTGTGTTAATTTAATGAAGACAAAAATAATTGATGCGTTTTTTGCAGATAGAGGAAAGGAAATTATTACAACAGATCAAATTCAAAACGAAGTAAAGAAATTCTCTAAAGAGATGGGTGTATTCAAACTTGTAAAGCTTTCTGAAAGATTAAAAATTGCAGAAGAGCTGGCAAGAAAATCTTTACACGAAATGATAAAAACAGGTTCAATTGACGGAATCTTTACTCAGCGTAGAGAATTTATGACTATTAAATATCTCGAAACAAAAATTAAAGAACTTGCCAGGGCTTATAGAAATATGACGTTGAGAGAAATTTCGAAAAGATTAGGGGTAACTGAAGCAAGTATAGAAGAGAATTTAGCAAAATTAATAGGAATGGGAGAAATTGATGGTTATATTGATTCTCAAAAAAAATTATTTGTAGCATATAGTGTCCCACTTGAGAAAAGAAAAGGTGAAGCAGCTACTCAGAAATCACCTGCGCAGCATAAAGATCAAGACAAAATTGAAGCGCTAAGAGATTACGATTTTGAGGGAGGACAACTTCATTTTAAAATAGTCATAAGGAATCATAGCAATATGGCGATAAATAACGTAAAAGTTCTATTGGATGTACCAACGAGTTATAATATAAAACAACCATTAATAACTATACCTGTGATTGAATCTAATAATTCGAGAGGAGTTGATTTTTATTTAGAACCTAAAGAGTGTGGAATTTCTAATATCGCAGGTACAGTTATATACAAAAATGCTCTTGGTGAACAAAATACAATACATATACGGAAGAAAGAGGTTCAGATTAAATGTCCCCTTGTTTGCACTAGTCTGAGCACTATTGAGGATTGTCAACTTTCAATCCAGGATCTCCCAAACGATGCTAGGGCTTTCTTAATAGCGGACTTAGATCCCCGCCTAGCTTATCGTTCGGCAATTAGAGCAATCAAGCGTTTTGAAACAAGTATGGTTACTTCTTTTGAAGGTGGTGATGCTGCAAACACTTATGAAGCTGAAGCATGGTTTTGTTCCGAAGCAAAAGTTACTGGAGGACGAATAATAACAAGAATACTTGTTTCAGCAGCTAGTCAGTCATTAGAAGTAAGAGTCTGGTGTGCTAATCCCGGACAGCTAACAGGATTTTTAGCGAGAATAATAGAACTACTGATTGAGGAAATTAACATTATAAGAAAAATTAAATCTGATGAGCGCGAGAAAACATTGGACGTGATGGCAATCACTCAAAATCTTGCAGAAATATCAGATTATTGTATGCTTAAATGGAAGGCTCAAAATATAAGAAATAAATTGCATGACACATTCATTAGACTAAGGAAGGTTCTAAAAGAGGATAGTCCTGTACTCGGACGTATTGAATTTTGGCTCTCTCGTCTTAATAAATATGAAAAAGATGAAAATATTAGCGATGATGATGCAGATAAACTTGTAAATGATGTAGAGCAGTTTAGGAACGTTTTAACAAGAAGTTTGAAGATTTAAATACCTACCATTAACTATATATGGATTATTATATAATTATAATTTAATTAAGAAGATGAATCAATAATAAATAGGTTATTTTAATGCCAATAATAAGTATTAGCATCAATGAGAGCCTTAAGAAATTTATTACTAAATTGATTAATAATAATACTTATGAAAATAAATCAAAACTGATTCGAGACGCTCTATTGCGACTAATGTCAAGTCCTGATATTTCGGCAATTTCAGACAGCTCTGGAGAAATCTTCCCCATAGAACGAAAAAAAATCACTGGAAGTATGATTATTGTAGCTCCAAATGACCTAAATGTTATAAAAAAGTTAAATAGAATTGAATTTAAATTTGCTAATCAAATTGTTAGTAAAAATCAGCACTTTTCAAAAAATCTTCAACTCTTTATAGTTTTTGAAGGGAGATTGGAAGAATTTCAAAAAATCGTTGTTGAGTATAATTCTATAAATGAACTCAAAAATTTTAGATATCTAATTGATTATTAGAGATGTTTCTCATTTTAATAGAAAATGTACTTGAATTTTCTATTTACATTTTATAAAAAGAGCAATTTACAAGAGGGATAATATATGGGAAAAAATAAATATGGAAAAGAATTTAAAAAGAGAGATAAGGCTTCCACGAGTTCACAACATAAAGGGGGAGATCCTTTACATGGAGGAAAAATTAAAGCTAGCCATATTTTAGTAGAAAAATTTAACCAAGCAAAAGAAATTTATGAAGATATACAAGCGGGTGAAAATTTTGAAAAATTAGCTCAAAAATTCTCAATTTGTTCAAGCAAGAATAAAGGGGGAAATCTAGGGGAATTTCCTAAGGGTAAAATGGTAGCGGAATTCTGGAATGCTTGTATTAAATTAAAGATTGGTGAAATATCTCAACCAATAAAAACTCAGTTTGGATATCATATAATTAAACGAACTGGTTAATTAATAAATTAATAGCCCGGCACGGAATTTCGATC
>JBHLLE010000190.1:0-2133 GCA_048885945.1 Candidatus Hermodarchaeota archaeon
CTCATTACATGGGTTTCATCTATTATGGTGCTATTATAATAGGAATCATCATTTTCAATAGAGAACATAAATTCTTTAAAAAAGCTATTTTTATTTCAGTTTTAATTCCACTCGTAAGTTATATCCCTTGGATTCCATACGCATTTGAAGACTCATTAACCGGAGCACATGGTTATGCTGGTGGTCAATTAAGCTTAATTAATCTTGCTTATTGGTCTTTTACTTTTTTTTTAGCCCCTGTACCATCATATATTAATGATCCATATGTTCTAAATATGATTATACTTACTTTCTTAATTAATATTCCATTAATGATCTTATCTCTTATCTCTTTAATTGGTTTTTTAGTTGTATATAAAAACATTAAATCATTTGAACATAAAAATATTTTAAACTTTATCCTCCTATTAACACTATTTCTTTTTGGAGGATCAATAGCGGCGGGATTTTTATTTGAAAACTCATTTACTGCTAAAAATTTAATCGGAGGATTATCGCTTGTATATGTTTTAGAAGGATTTGGATTATACTATTTATTTATTGAAAAAGAATTTATACATCTAAACTTAAAAAATGGGATACTTAAAAAACTTCAATTAATCCAGTCAAGGAAATTAATTAATTCTCTACTTATTTCGCTTCTATTAGTTAATCTTATGATTTATCCTTTATTTAGAAATTATTACTTACAAAAACCTGATTGGGATGGTTGTTTTAGTACACTTAAAAAAGAATTTGAAAAAAACGATATTATTATTATGGCTTATCCCGGTCGTGGTTATTCTGATGTTATGGAGTACTATAGCAAAAAAAATGATTTTGATTTAGAAGATAATTTTTATACGATACTATATGAAGAAGATGAAATTGAAGATTTCTTTGAAGAAGTGCACGAAGAAAATATAACTCGTATCTGGATCATTACATTTTGGGAAAAGATTAGAGATCCAAACGATAAAACTGAAAGTACACTAATAGATGAGTACGATTTAGATAAAATTGATAAGTATAAATTTAGGTTAGATATTACTCTTACGTTATATGAATTACCTTAAAAGATATGCTTCTTTCTTTTTAATAATATTGATAATTTCTTTAAATTCTTATATTAAAACGGAATTGACTAATAAAAAATTAATTTCTCAATTGGAATAGGGCAGTAAATATGAAAATTATGATTGCTGGAGCCAGTGGTGGTATCGGAAGCTTTTTAACAGAGAAGTTTGATATTGAAAGTAATGAATTGTTTTTGACTTATAATACTTCTAAAAGCAAGATTTACAATACAAAAAAAGCAAAATCAACTATACTACAATGTAACTTTACTAAAAAAGAAGAAGTCAAAAAAGTTTTTTCAACGATTGAATCATTAGATGTTTTAATTAATGTCATGGGACATGTAGAAAATTGCCTAATTTGTTCAATGGAAGAGGAAGAATGGGATCGGGTCATAGCTTCAAATTTAAAGACAGTTTTTCTTTCATGTAGATATGGCATTGAAAAAATGGTCGAAAATGGGCACATCATTAATATTTCTAGTATTTTGGGAAGTATAGGGATGATTGGAGCAACTAATTATGCCGCTTCGAAAGGTGGAGTAGAATCATTTACTAGATCATTTGCTTTAGAATGTCTTCATAAAAGAAGGGTATTCGTAAACGCTATAGCTCTTGGTTATTTTAAAATTGGATTGGGATTAGAACTTAGTACTAAAATTGAAGCACTTACCAAACAAAAAATACCACTTAAAGAATTTGGGGAATCAGAAGAGATTTATAAACTTATTAAGTATATTATATCATCTACTTATTTAGTTGGCCAAGTGATTCACCTTAATGGTGGATTAAAATTATAAAAAAAAAATGAAAAAAACATTTCAATTATTTATAAAAGCTTTTAATTTTTATATTATAACAGAATTTCTATAATATTTAGATGAATATTTATGAAAGGTGTAATTTTAGCAGGTGGAATTGGTACAAGATTATCACCGTTAACGAGAGTCACGAATAAACATCTTTTACCAGTTTATAATGAACCTATGATTTACAAAGTAATTAAAACACTTACTAATTCAGGAATAAAAGATATATCAATAGTGCTTGGCGGAGAGAGTGTAGGAGACTTTATTAG
>JBHLLE010000190.1:2143-6986 GCA_048885945.1 Candidatus Hermodarchaeota archaeon
TAATACAAATCTAGGATTTAATATTACTTTTCTTAGTATAGGTGAATGGACTTCTGATACTATTTCTGATATTGTATTAGGAGGAGAAAGCGTAGGAGACTTTATTAGATTGCTTGGAAATGGTAAAGAATTTGGAGCTAATTTTACGTATGTCTATCAAGAAAAAGCAGGAGGAATAGCAGAGGCTCTATATCTAACAAAGGAAATAGTGAAAGGAAGTAAAATTGCAGTGATTTTAGGAGATAACATTTTTGAAGATAATTTTACTGAAGAAGTAAACGAGTTTGAGAATAACAATACGATTGATTGTGTATTATTTTTAAAAGAAGTACCTGATCCTGAACGATTCGGAGTTGCAGAGGTTGATAATAATGGTAAAATTTTAAATATTGAAGAAAAACCACAAAATCCAAAAACAAACCTATGTGTTACTGGTTTATATTTTTATAATGAGAAGATTTTTGATATTATTGAGAAAGTTATAGAAGAAATTGGATATTCTAATAGAGGGGAATTAGAAATTACAGATGTAAACAATTTTTATGTGAAAAATAGTAATTCAATAAGTAAAGTTGTTAAAAATTTCTGGTCTGATGCG
Organism: Candidatus Hermodarchaeota archaeon; assembly: GCA_048885945.1. Taxonomy (GTDB): domain Archaea; phylum Asgardarchaeota; class Lokiarchaeia; order Sigyniarchaeales; family SOKP01; genus LW40-45. Next base: position 2,742 of record JBHLLE010000190.1, read on the forward strand.
GGAACTTTTTCTACCTTATTAAAATGTAGTAATTTCATGAAAAACAGTTTAAATAATAAGAAATAGATTTTCTAATTTTCTTCGTCACGAGAATACGACTTATATACCCTATGTTCTCCAGTTTTTTCAAATTCCTTTCGACGCGTCATAGAATAATTTGGAATCAACTTTTTTTGTCCCCAAATTTTTGCAACGCTCATTGCAATTTGATGAGTTTTTTCTTTAATTTCTTCGCGACTTGGAACTTCTGAAAAGGTTAGAGTATATGCTTTTCCAAATTTAACAATTATTTTTGTTTTTTTTATTTTTTTTTTGGATGGATATGGAGGAAAGGCATTGTTAGCACCTAGCGAACAAACAGGTTGTATTATAAGTTTTTTACCAGTTAGTTTCCAATATGTATATGCAACTCGAGCTGGTCCAGTGAACATTTCTTGAATGAATCCTGTATTTGTATATTTTCCATAAGGTGGAGCACCCTCGGGAGCGATTAAAACACAATCCCCTCGCATTAATCTTTTAACCATTTTCATTATTATATCTTTACCTGTCCCATAAATTGGAATCATTTCAAAAAAGTGTGGGATCATTGCTGCGAATGGATTAGGATTGTTAAATTCAACAGTAGTTGAAAGAAGACCAAATGTTTTCCAAAAGTGTGCCCATGTTGATAGATGGATGGATGTTCCATATCCACTGGCATGGTCTATGATAAGTAATACGGGTTGATTCGAATATTTTTTATTTTTAATTATAAAATTTTTTGTATTTGCTAATTCTAATCTATTCATCATTTTATACCGTATTAAATAGACTAATTTTAGACAAAGAATACCAAATAAGCGGTGTAGATTATGATTAATTAAAAATTTTAATATATGATATTTTGGGTAATTTTTAAAAAATTTATGCAATAAAGGATTATAAGGAGTGTGAATTAAAACCATTTTGCGTTAATCTAGTGAATTATATATTAGTTAATTATTATTTTTATATCATTTATTATATTAATCCTTTAAGATTTTAATAAGTGTTTAAGGATTTAGAACTTTTACTAAACCTTTATCACTTATAATTTTATACCAGCCAACCACATTTGTTTTATCGTTCTTGTCCGTTTTACCTTCGTCTAATGCATTATAAATATCATTAGCTGCCTCTGGTACTGTATGTTTAATTGAAAAACCTAGCTTCTTTTTGAGTTTTGAGAAATCAACTTTATAAGACCTTTTATCTGGTTCGCCGTACCATCCTAACTCATATTCTGTATCAACCGAATCTCCAATTAATTTTGCTAAAGGTAAGATTTGATAATTTTGCTCGTTTGTTCCTACATTAAAAATCTCCTTTTGAATTTTATCTTTTTCAAAATCAATTAACGCAAGAAAAAGTCTTACTACATCCTTAACGTGAACATTTGGTCTCCATTGATTTCCATCTCTCATTACGTTAATTTTATGAAATTCTTGTAGTGCCCAACTCATTCCGTTAACGACTAAATCAAATCTCATTTTTGGAGAGAGACCATACATTGTTCCGGGTCTAAGAATAGTAACTGTAAATTTATTATCAGCTAAGGCTAAAGCATCCTTTTCCATTAGAATTTTAGATTTACCATAGGCTTCAAGAGGATTTGGAGTACTTTCTTCACTAATTATGTCTGATTGAAACCCATAAACACTACATGTTGAGGTAACAATATAATTTTTTACACCTTGTTCTTTACTTAACCTTGCCACCCTTGAACATCCTAAATGATTTATATCATAAAACAATTGTGGATCAATTAGTTCTTGCTGATCGGGTTGAGATATAGCAGCAAGATTAATCACTACATCGACATCGTCTAATATTGATGGATTAAAAGTTCTAATGTCGTCTTTAATAATTTCAATTTGACTTTCAAAAGGTTTTATTGGCTCGTCTCCGAAAAAAAATGTATCTAAACATTTAACTTTAAATCCTTTTTCAAGTAAGCTGGGGATTAAAAGACTTCCAACATAACCTCCTCCACCTACAACCATAATATTCATATTTTTTCATCTACCAATAATTTTTAAAGTTTTATTACTAAAACTATAGATTATTTATTTGGAGAGTAATACCAATCCCAAACTTTTCCTACTCTCGGTTCTTTAGAATTTCCATTAATTGATGTAGGTATTATTGTACTATCGTTCCATAGTCTCCTTTCTTCATCAGGTTTACTGTAATTATAGAGTTTATTTACTCCATATAACATTTTAATTGGTTTATCTCCTATTGCTTTATATCCATGCCACAAAATTCCTGGAATTCTTACAATTCTTAAATTTTCTTCACTTAATATAATCTCATCGAGTTCTCCATAAGTTTCAGAATCCTTTCTGTCATCAAAAGCGCAAACTTTTATGGAACCTGTGATACATATGAAATAATCAACTTGCCCGTGAAGATGTCGATGCCATGCACGAACAATATTTGGATAACTAAATGAGAGATTAAATTGTACGATTTTATCATTATTTAATAAATCTTTCCAATCATCTCTTAGTATCTCAGAAAAAAACCCTCTCTCATCAACAAATTTCTTTATATCTTGAACGATTATTCCATCAATCAATTTTATCCCTAAAAATTCAGTGATACAAGTTTTATCTATTTCTATTTTTTTATTTATTAAGAATCATAATTACTCTAAAACAATATAATATTAAATTGATGTTTAATATTAAATTTTAATATTTACAGATCTTAAATCAAAGTTAAAATTCATGAAAAAACTTTTAATTATTGGAATTAGTGGATTAACAGGTTATAAACTTGCTCAATTATCGATAAATAATTTTAAGGTTTTTGGTACTTTTAATCGTCGAGCTATTAAAATAAAAAATTGTAATATATATCAATTAGATAAAACAGATAAAAAAAAAACAGCTCAATTAATAAAAAAAATTAATCCTAATGTAATTATTGATTGTTCCGCTTTACATAATGTAGATTATTGTGAGACTCATCAAGAAGAAACAAGAAAAGTAAATGTTGACGCTCCAAGATATATTGCTGAAATTTGTAAAAAAATTAATGCTCATATGATTTATATGTCAACAGATTATGTCTATGATGGAAAAGCGTTGCAATTCACAGAAGAAAGCGACACTAATCCTCTAAATTATTATGGTTTATCAAAATTAATGGGGGAAAAAGAGATTTCTAATACTGGTATTAACTATACTATATTTAGAACAAGTCTAATTTTTGGATGGAATCCCCACGAACTTTCTGGTATATCTTCAAGTTCAGGAAAATCTCAAAACTATGTAATATGGGCTATTAATAAATTAAGAAATGGTGAAAACCTGAATATAGTTAATGACCAATATAGTACTCCAACCTTTGTAGATAATTTAGCAAAGGCTTTATTAAAAATCGCAGAATCCGAAACAACCGGATTATTTCATATTGCAGGTAAGAATTGCTTAAATAGATATGATTTTACAATAAAAATTGCAGAAATTTTCGATTTAAATAAGGAACTAATAAATTCTACAACAAGTGATCAATTTAAACAAGTTGCTAAAAGACCCATGAGATGTTGTCTAGATGTAAGTAAAGCAGAAAAAATTTTGAATTTGCAATTTTTAAATATTGAAGATGCTCTCGAAAAAATGAAGGAACAAGAAACAGCTAATTTTAATTTAGGTTAAATCATTTATCAAAAAAGAACTGATTAATAACTAAATTAATGAGAATTTTGAGTAAGATAGATTGATGTTTGAATTTAATTTAGTTTATGTAATAACTTTTCTTTTTTTATTTTTCGGTATTTATCTTGCCTTCTTACTTTATTTTTTAAAGAGAAATTATTCATATTTATTAATTCCTTTTATTTGTATAACATTTTGGGCGTTATTACCATTTAAATATTTTTTTAATGATATAATCGATATTCCTCTTTCAATTCATGGTGATTTTATTGCTTTTTATTCTGCAGGGGAAATGGTTTTAAAAGATCCTAGAAGACTCTATGAGGTTGCAGATTACTATTACATGCCATTTTTTGCTGTCCTAATGGCATTATTTTTCAATCTTTATTTCAACTATTATGAATCTCTATTTATTTTATATTTTGTAAATTATGTTTGTGCCTTATTTTGCATATACGAGTTTGATAAAAAGAGGGCTCCTCCAAAGGTAGCAGAGGAACCGGATAAAGTCAAAGAAACCGTATAGCAGTACCATTGCTGCCTAGCCCCCCAGCTCCTT
>JBHLLE010000191.1:0-6972 GCA_048885945.1 Candidatus Hermodarchaeota archaeon
TTCAACATTTCATTTAAAATTTCGATTGAGTTGAATTTTTCAAGTGAAACCTTTAAAAGATTATTTTCTGCTATAATTAAGAGTTGCTGGGACTTGATTTCTTCAATCAATTTTTCAGTAATTTTATCAGCACGTTTCATCAATTTCTCTGCATCTACTTTTTCCTTATAATTTATTAATAGTTCCAGAGTACCTTTTAATCCACCAGCGGTATTAAGGATATCATGGAAAAAGATGCGTTCAAGAAAAGCTCGCCATTTTTCATTTTGAATATCTTGAAGTGTTACTGCTGTGTATTCTTCACCATCAATTTTAAATGGTGCTGCCCATACACGTAAATCAAAGGCGTGATGTTCACTTCCAATAATTAATCGACATTCTCTTACTGCAAGTTCACCTTTTTGACTTTCTAAAACAGCGTTTATAGCTCCACAATATGTGCAAGATTCTGATGTGCCACATCCTCCTTCTTCTTCGTTAGAATGTACGCATCCAATTAATTCCCCTGGTCTTTTCCCAATTATTGAGGTTATATCGTCAATTCCCGTGAAATCCAAAGCTCCTTTATTCATATATACTATTTGTCTATACTCATTAACAATTAAAAATACGGCGGGAATACGTGATAAAAATTTGTTTAATACATTGTTGCTTTTAAATATCTCTATCTGTCGTTTAACCTCTTCTTCATTGGCACGCTCAGCGGGAGCATATTTAGTGGTTAAATTACCTTCAACCATTATATCACCTAATTTCAAATTTAACTATTTATTTAACAGTGATGAGCTATTTAAAATTTTAGCTCAAATATTATAAAAAAGAATTTTATTTTATACTAATAATCAAATTATATTTTTTCCATAAGATTTGTTTCTCTATCCGTTTTTTTAATTTGCTATAATTTCGGAACTTATTACTCTCAATTGGATTTTGATACTATATCTTCCTTTAGATCTCTTAAAATTTCTTCCCACCAATCGTCATCACATTCCTTAGCCGTAACTATAGCTTCATCAATGTAAGGTATTACTCGTTTTCCTAATTTATAAATATGATTCCAAGCAATACCCGCTCCAGGCCAATTTGGATCAGCAATCCAACTTAGTAATTGATGGATCATTCTTGGAGTTTCAGGTCGTTTTGTTATAGTCTCTATAATAGCTGGCCATGTTCCTTTCCAACCCAATTTGGGATATGTAATAGTTTCCATAAATTTTTCTTCACTCGGATGATTTGCCCAGTAGCTTATTGTTCTGTTTTTTATAGTATCTGGAGAATACCATCCAAAACATTCATACCACGCGATCGCTATCCATGCACTATCAGGAAACATAATTGGAGTTTCTGGAAGCTTCTTTAAATAATAAACAGGAATGTCTACTGGGCGAGATGGTTTTCTTCCTAAATCAGGACTTATAAGTATTGAATTTTCATTGCTGGAGAATTTATTTTGAATATTTCGAGCAGTGTTCCAAATATTTTTGCGAATTTTTTCAAAATCAAATTCTTTTTGTTCAATATAAGAAAAAATATCTGCTTGCTCTTTTAGATGATCAAATATTTCTATATCCTTAAGCCATTCATCTACTAATACATCTGATTCTGATTGTTCTCTTAAAACAGAATGCATTGCATTTAGCCATTTATGACGCATACCCCATAATCCTTGGCTTACATCTATTCCTACATAAAAATTTTTTGTGTCTTTCCATTCACTATAATGAACTTGAACTTTAAGGGAAGGATCTAACATACTCCAATCTAACACGAGTTTTCCCACCTGCTCTTTTAGTTCTGGCTGCATAAAAGCTACAATAGGATAGTCTAAATTATTTTCGATGTTTCTTAACAAAAAACTTCCTGCCAGAACATCTTTATTATATTTTTCCCCAAATATTATGTTTTTCGGCAATGATATTCCTTTTTTTAATATTGAAGCCTTTATTCGTTTATCGTAATCTAAAAGATTAACATCAGGTCCCAGTTCATTAGGATGATAATAATATAGGGGGATAAAGCAGTTTTCAAAACATTCTTCTAATACGAATTTTCTTACATTTTCTATAGAATGTTTGGGATCAAGATCGATTGAGATATGGATATTAGGCATTCGCATAAATTAAACCTTTCTTATAATAATTAGATTCTTTCTAAATTCAAACAAGTTGTTTATAATTGAACAGTTTGTTGATAAAATATAGCTCGCCAATTTCCATCAATATTGATGTATATGGTTGTAATGAAAGCTAAGAAGTTTGACTTTTTATTCTCATATAAGGTTTGTATATTAGCCTTGTAAGTCAAAATAGCAGATCTTTCATTAATTATTAATAAGTGTGGATTTTCAATTTGATAGTCTAATAATTCTCTTGGATTAGAAGCAATATCTTTCAATACCTTTTTTTTATCTAGTATCCCAAAGGGAGTTACAGCAATAGAATTTTCGTCTAATAATTTATCATAGAACTCAACATCTCTTTTTTTATTGGCTTCCCATGCCTGTTTATCTAATGCAAGCAGTTCTTCTTTTAATTTTTCATTCATATTTAAATTCATTTTATAATATTTATTATTCTTATTATCTTGATATATCTACCATATAGAATATAGTGTTATCTTTTTCTAATTAAATAGTGAAAATTTTTTAACATGGAATATTATTAATCCAATGGAATATCAACCTCTTACTCAAGCTAACATTGAGAAGGTTTATAAGCTGTTTAACATAAATGAACCATTTTATTATATTCCTTTTGACTATTTTAAGAGAGGGACGTTAGAGGACGAAGATTTTGATCCAGAATTAACTCTTGTTTTAGACGATCCTCAAGCAGATTATCCAAGAGCAGCATTAATTGCTGTAAATCGAAATAATAATTGCTTTATAAAAGCGTGTCTTGTTGATAAAGCTTTTCGAAGGCAAGGTATTGGTAATAATATGATGAAAGAATTAATAAAGAGAGCTAAAAATAAAAATATCTCGTTGATGAGTTATGGTGATGCCATACCAAATTATTGGCAACCAGGTGTAGATTTGCGTCATACTGACTTATTATTCTTTCTAAAAAAAAATAGATTTAAACATCAAGAAACTCGTTTTAATCTTACTGTACATTTAAGTAATCTTAAAATAGAACCACTCTCCGAAAAAAAAGGCTACTATTTTGAGAGAGTTCAACCTAAAGATTTTGAAAATGTATGCATATTTGCAAAAAAAAATTATCCATTGCATCCATTCTGGGCGGAGGAAGTTAAAATTTCACTTAAAATAAAACCGCCAACTACTTTTGTAGCAAAAAATAGTATAGGGGAAATAATAGGTTGGGCAACTCACAGTCTTGGAATTCCCGGTGTGTTTGGGCCTACAGGAGTAATATATAGGCTTCAAGGTCAAGGAATTGGAGGAGAATTATTAAAATGGTGCTTATGGGATATTAAACAAAACGGGTTTGATATATGTGAAATATTGTATGTTACAGGCAAAACAATTAAGTTTTATTCAAAAACTGTTGGGGCTTACATCCACCCCGTTTTTTATACGATGCATAAGAAATTGAAAAAATCCTAAATTAATGAATTAAGACTTCAAAGAGAATGCTTGTTTCTCAATTGGTTTTTTTGTTATTCCATAATAATTTCGTGCAATATAAACAATTTGATTTTGCTTCAAAGGATCAATCTTATCTTCTATTAAGAATTCTTCCTCTACATGGACGGCTTGAACTTCACCTAAATAAATGATATGAGTACCATGTTCAATGGTTTTAATTACTTTACATTCAATATTGATTGGAAATTCCTTAATAAGAGGGACCTTAACATTTAATCCTTTTTCTTTTGTAAGATTCAGCTCTTTCCATTTATCTACCTTTTTCCCCGTTCTGGTACCGCAAAAATCCATCTCACGAATTTGATCAGTACTTGGTACATTTATAACATATTCTTCTAACTCTTTAATTAAACTAGTTGAATGTCTAGAAGGTCGAATTGAAATGGACATTACAGGAGGCTCAGAAACTACGCGAGCAACCCAAGCAAGCGTTATAAGATTGCTTTCGTCCCAATTGCCAACTGAAATTACAGCAGCAGGTGAGACAATAGGAGTGGTTAACTTATTTATTTGTTTTTTCATAGGAACTAAAAAATTCTATTAATAATAAAAATTATGTCCTTACAAAATCTTAAACAAAAGCAATAAAATTGATTAAAAATTAAAAAATTTGTTATGAAATATGAAGGATATATTAAAAATATGAATATTCGCAGACACGGACGATTTGCTTCTAGAAGATATAAACAATGGTGGTATTTCGAAGGATTAGATCCTAATCAAAACATTTATTATGTGTTTTTAGCATTAAAAGGATTTCCTAAAAGTTATGTTTCAATTAAGATAATAGACTATAAAAATGGTAAAAGATGGTTAGAAGATTACATCACAAAATTTGAAGCTAAATCCGGAGATAGAGTAGATATTCTCGCAAAAGGTAAGTGGGGTTTTATGCAATTTAATGGAAGAGCAGAAGAAAATTGGAGAATTCAAGTAAAAACCAAACAGATTGAAGGAGAATTTATTCAAAAACCTCTTATCCCAATCCATAAAAATAGGCTTTATACTAAATATATCAATTATTACATTAATCAATTTATACACAATGATATGAGTGGTACTTTAATCATTGATAACTCAAAATTGGATGTGAAAGGATATGGTTATTGTGAACATAACTGGGGAGTTCAACCCGGACATTCAACTACTCATTGGCTCCATTTTTGGGCGCCAAATATAGTCGGTATAGTCATGGATTGTCGATATGATGCAGGAATTGTTCACAATTACAATTACTTTTGGTATAAAGATAAAGGATTTTACTTACCTTCACCTTCAAACTTCCATTACGATCCCGAAAATCCTATGGAACATTTTTTGATTCAATCGCCAAATTTAGAGTTGAAAGTCATACCGATTTATACACATTTTACTAGAAAAAAGATCTGGCCACTATTGAATATTGATTACCAAGAACTACTGTTGTATGTTAAAGGCTGGGTGTATCATAGAGGTGAAGAAATCAAAATAGATGGAATTGGCAAAATAGACCATAATTTTAATAAATGGTAAAAAGTAAATTAGATTTTTGTATGAATAATTAAAAGAAAAAAATTGTTCCTATTAATTCAATAAATTTTTTGCCCATTCTGAAATCTGTTGTTTTGCTTCTTCTGGATTATTTTTTAAAGGTTCTTTAAAATGAATTTTTCCAAGCATATTAGAATTTTCAATAGAAGCTTCTAATTTTTCTAAAGTCTTTCCAGGACCTCCACCACTACAACACCAAATAGCTATATCCTTCCCCGAAAGATCATATTCTGAAAGAAATGTTCGAATTGGTGGTGAGTAGGTCCAAGCCCAAACAGGTGTACCTATGATAATTACATCATAATTTGTTGGAACTTTTTCAATTGGTTCTAATTCGGGCTTCTTCTTCATAGTAGCTTGCATTCCCCCCCATAAAAACTTCATCCCTCCTTTAGGATTAAGCTCTTTAATCGGTTTTATTGATTGTATATCCCCCCCAATCGCTTCTTGTATACATTCTGCCATATATTTCGTATTTCCAGTAAGGGAATAATATACAATTAAAATATTTTTTTCCATTTTTTTAACATTCTCTTTTTTATATTTAAGATTAAAGTTAGTTATTTAAAGAAATATAAATCAAGGTCTAATAATAAGTATCTGGAAATGAATTTTTCTTTGGAAATAAGATATTAATTAAATCTTTAGAAGATAATTTGATCATAGCATCTTTTATTATATAATTTATTTCATCAAAAGATTTATCTCCAAGAAGTAATTTATAAAGAACAGATCCTGGCATCTGAACATCGCAACTACCTTCTTCTGGATAACCTCTTTCAGTTTTAATTACTGAAATTTTTCCTTTATTAAAGTTTAATTCAATTGTTTCTTGGTAATTGCTAATTCTAACAATTTTAGTAAGATTTTTAAAACCAGAGTTTTTAATTCTGCGTTCTAAAATTGTTTTAATAGAATTGAAAAACCTCTCTAAATTAGGAATTCTAACTTGCCATCCGTAATCTTGATATGGATTTCCACCCAATGAAACAATAAATCTACCAAACTCTGTGTCTTCACGAAAATTTAGATTCAAATTATCATTATTTTCAGAAATCCCTAATTCTTTAATGAATTGAAGGATTTTAATCATTTGTTCGTTTGTAAGATGTGGAACTTTAAATAAATATGCAATATTATCATACGACATTCCAAATGAGAAATAGGTTTCAGCTTTATCATCTCGCTCTATTATATATGTGACTAATTTAAAATCGTTGTACTCTTCGTTAAAGAATCGAAATTTGAATTCTTCTCTACTGAATTTATTTTTAATAAAGAAATCCCGGTAAAAATCATTGTACAATCCAGAAACGAATTTAATATCATTTTCATTTGCTTTTCTAATTTTTAAATTATTTAAATCATCGGATGGGATTTTTTCGGGAGATAGATATATTCTATTATCTAATGGGAAAGCAAATTCGTAATTATACTTCCTATAAAAATAAGGAATACCACGAATAACAGACATAATAATTTTTCTTTCTTCCATTACTTTTTCGTAAGTAGAAAAAAGATTGCCAATTATTCCTTTACCTCTATACTCTTCCAATGTACCGACAAAGTCCATCTCACAGACAGAAATAATTAAATCATTAAAAAGCCAATCTAAAGGTGATAGTGAGATTCCGGAAATAATTTTATTAGTAAAGTTGTCTCGAATGTACAAATATAAAAGCTCATTTTTTCTTGGGTGTTCTAAAAGGATGCGAGATACGTAATTTTTTACTGGAGGTCCATGAACTTTAACGTTAAAATCTATGATCTCATTTATCTCATCCTTATTATCTTGTGCTATATAGAGCGTGAATTGATCATTTATTTGCTTT
>JBHLLE010000192.1:0-6959 GCA_048885945.1 Candidatus Hermodarchaeota archaeon
GATTTTTTAATTTCAAATGTATAAATACTGAATCGTTTTTTTCAGATAGATTTGCTCTAAATAAATGGAAAGAACTTTTAAGTAAAAATCCATCCATAAAAAATAAATTACAAGATAAGATAAAAACCTTTAAAATCTTAGATCCTGCGTGTGGATCGGGAAGATTTTTAGTTTCAGCGGCTAGATATTTGTTTAAAATTTGTAAAACATTAGAATTAAACTCAAACGATCACGATTTAAAAAGGTATATCGTTGAAAATATGATATATGGAGTAGATATAGATAATTCTGCGTGTCTAATATCGCAGATTAGATTAATTTTATGGATTTACGCTGATACTAAGGATTTATCGCTTAAAAGTTCAATCAAGAATAGCAATATTTTGAATGCAAATATGGAGCAAATAATAAATAAGACAAATATAGAAATGAATATTTTTAATGTAGACTTTCTTTTGGAATTTACTCCAAATAAAACTTTTGATTTTATAGTAGGAAATCCTCCTTACATTGAGAACAAAAAGATATCTGATCTAAAATTTAAAAAGGAGCTTCAAAAAAAATTTACATCTGCATATAAGCTTTTTGATCTTTCGGTTGTTTTTATTGAAAAATCTCTAGCATTATTGAAAAAAGATGAGGGATTTCTCGCTTTCTTGGCAACAAATAAATTTTTAGCCGCAGATTATGGGGTGAAAATACGAGATTTATTATTAAAGACTATAGAATTAAAAGAAATAAGTAATGTGTCAGCATTACCTATTTTTACGGGAATTTCTTCATATCCTATTATAATTTTTCTCAAAAATATAAAACCTACAAAAAAATCTAAATTTAAAATAAAAGACTATACGGCTATAAATGAATTAGTCGAAAATCTTAAAGTTAACACAAAAGAAATTGAACAAGAGGTTCTCAACATATTACCTTCCAATGTTATTCCAATCTATGGTAATATAAAATTAATGAAATACCTATATTCAAATTATCAATTAATGTCAGAATCAATAAATGATTTAAGAATCATTTACCGCCCTTACGGTTTTACTAAATGGAAAAATTTTTTTAAAAATATTAAAACCAAATACGCTAATAAAGATCTAATGCTAATTGGAACTGGAAATGTGGGACAATATCACATACAGTTTAATAAAAGAATTAGAATCGCGAAAAACGATTTAGACATTTCGTACTTTAGTTATTTACCCGAATTCGAGGACAAATGGAATGTATTGAACAATGAAAAATTAATTTTTAGAGAAATAGCGAAAAATTTGACGGTTGCTTACGATCCTGGTATTTTTACTAATATAACGGGTCTTTATTTTATTAGTATTCCCTCTTTTAATACTAATGATCTGTTCAGTCTTATGGCAATTCTTAATTCAAACTTAATGAATCAAATCTTCAATTCGTTGTTTGGAACATTACATATGTCAGGAAATTATTTAAGATATAACGCTAGTTTTATCAAAAGATTACCTATGCCAGAAGACTTTCCAAACTCTCTTGCGTATTTGGGAAAGATTAATCAATTTTTATCTCAACTTTTATACGATTCAAAAGTTTTATCTTTAAATTGGGAAGAACTTCAGGTATATCAAGTGTTTTTTAAAAAAATTACTGATAAGTTGGTTTATCTGTTGTATCTACAAAAATGTAACGATAAATTGGCACAAGACTTTACTAGAATAAATAAAAAATTAAGTTTAAATTTATTTGATTTTAAATTTGGTTATATTTTGAATTCATATCACCATCCTAAATTAAAATTTTACTCAGAAAAAGAATTTTCTTCGATTATAAATGGAATTAAGGATTTATATTTTACTTTAAAAAAAATGTTAACATAATCAATAGGATTATCTTTGATTTTAGGTTAAAGTTCACTCTTTTAATATTACATTTAAAATAAAGATAATATATTTATCTTAAAAAAATATAGGTTGATCGATAAAATTATATTTTAAAAGATATTATATATTAATATAACTATTATAAAAAAGGATTGTTATGTCGAAAATAAAAGCCAAGGAAACTGATTCTTCGCTAGAAAAAGAATATGTGAGATCCGTAATAAAACTTGGAAACAGTAAGGCGATTACTTTTCCTCAAGGATGGGCTAATAAAGCGGATTTAGAGGAGAGATCAGAAGTTTATTTATACCCTCTTGACGATAATTCGTTATTAATACGGGCTACAAAAAATAAAAAACAAACATTATTTAGAATAGATGCAAATAAGTGGCCCATTAATTTAATAAAACAAGCGTTGATTTCAGCATTTAAATTAGATGTCAACGAGATTTATATAAAATACAATCCTAAAATTCAAGAAGATCTTCTAGAATTATTAACTCAATTAAGATCAGAAATGATTGGAATGGATTTTAAAGAACTTCTCGAAACTAATGAATATTTAATATATTTCTTATTAGACACTTCGAAAAAAAAATTTGAAGACGTATTGATGGAATTAATCAATACTTTTAAAAAGATTGTAGAAAATGCGATTGCGGGCACCCCAAAAAAAAATAATGAATTAATTTTGGCCGAAATTGATAGAAAATATTCTTTAGCTAGAAGAATCTTGATTACAGGATTATCTGAATACCCAATTTCTAAAGGTTATCGAAACTTACCCATTATTCAATTTCTTGGAGATCGTGTAGTTCTCTTATATGTAAAAGATTTTATTAACGAATCATTAACCTTACATAATTTTCCAGAAGAAATTATCAAAAAATACGCTAAATTATTACAAAAAATTCCCTCCCTTCTAATAGACATCGTTGAGAATTACGATAAAATTGATTTAGATACGATTTCTGAATTTTACAATTATTTACATAATTTATCTGAAACATTGGAAAATATAAAGAAAGGAGAGTCGTTTGAAGATCTAGAAATAAGAAATCTGATTCGATATTATCTAAATAGTTTTCAAAGCTTTTTTGATATAGGTATAACACGTTTGCTTGAATCGGAAATTGGAATGACGCAAAATTAATTTTTTTGTCATTAAATTACGATAAATAAAACTATTTCAGTATAAATCAGGTCTATTTGGTTTAATTATCGTTAATTCCATGTACTTTTTATACTAAAATACAGAATTTATGATACTTAATTAGATAATGGTGACAATTAAGTGCTTAAATTAAACAAGAAAGTTGTTGTTGCTTTGGCGATTTTGCTATGTGTTTCATATGGTTTAAGTGTATTTCCATTTAGGAATAACGATTATAGTATGGCTACCGCTGGAGTAAATCCATTCTACTTTTTAGGATGGAGCTCAGGCATTCCGGGATGCGGAGAGTCTACTCCTTAAATGTATCATAAGTCAATATCGCGGAGCAATAATATCCATTTTTTTTATTAACATTTAAAGATTGAGATTTTTAATTTTTTACCTTGATTTTAACGATCAAAAACTCTATTAAATACAATAGATTTAAAATTTTAAAAATCATAAAATCTAAATTTTACTATAAATTCTTAAACTCAATAGTTTTTGTTTTATTTATCCAATAAAAATGAGATGTGAATAACAAGTGGCTAAAAAAAAGAAACCATCAGCTGAAACTAAAATTGATGATGTTCCCGACGGAAAGACCGACGAAGATGGGGACGAAATTATTGACTTATACGACGAAAAAGATGATTTAGAGGAGGATGTAATCTACGATTTAAACGAGATAGATGACGAGATGCTAGCTGATGAGACGGAGGATGAGGAATTTGGAATGGAAGTGGATGATGTTGTCAAGTTGCTCAGAGAAGTAAAATGTAAGCCATGTCCTGGATTAAAAAGTAAACCCGATTGTAAGATCGCTAAAGATCATGGGTGCCCTAAGCCAAAAAAACCATAAAGAATTTTATCAATTAACTAAAGACTTTAATTCATTACACAATTTTATTTTTTTATTCCTTAGGTTTTCTAAAGTTGGTAAAAAAGCCGAAGTAGTGTGAATTCTTGCTCACAAAAACCAAAAAGTATTTTATATTAATAATTATTGATATAATTGTTAGTGCGTTCATTTGGTACGTGAATGGAGTGATATTCCAGAATAGGTTTGAAGTCTGTTTAATCCTTTCTACTACAACTTTTTTAATCATATACGTTCCATTTGAGATTTATTGGAGTTTTAGAGATATTTGGGTTGATAGATGGACATCGCTCTATTTAAAGGATCTTGAAACTTCAAGAATAAATATTAAAGTTAAAGACGGATATATAAGTGCTGATTTAATAAAATCGAAAAATATTGACATTGTTAAATCCACAAACACACTAATACTCTGTATCAGTGGCTTTTCAGACATAAAGAAAAGTCTTCAATATTATTATTATCCGTTAGCATATCAAGGATACGTTATTTTAACTTACGACGCAAGAGGGATTGGGGATTCGAAAAAACTAGGACATAGAGCAGATTTTTTAACGAGAATCAATGATTTCAAAACGATCATAGATTGGCTAAGTAGTGATACTGAGCTAAAAAGGATGAAATTATACGTCTTGGGTGTCAGTATTGGAGCACTTACTGCATTATGTGCAGGTTTTACTAATAAAAAAATTCAGAAAATAGTAGCTGTTTCGTCTATGGCGAATTATAGAAAAAGTGTAGCAAATTCTAATTTAATCGTTAAATTTAGCTATTTAATGAAAGGAGTGGACCTTATTCCTGAAGAAGAGATAAATAATAAAATTTCACCATATTATGTAATTAAAGAAGCAAAAAGAGATAGCTCTCCAGCAGAATGGAAGGATTTGCGTGAAAGAGTGTTTTTAATTCACTCCAAAAACGATAAAATTATAAAATTCGAAAACTTTGAAGATAACATGTCTTTATTAGAGTTGCCTAGTAAAAATGTACTAGTTTTAACTAAAGGTGGGCATATGCAGAAGAAAAATGAATTGGCATTAGTAGGAGCCACCTTAGAATTTTTAAAATCTTAAATTAAAACAGGTTTATCATTTCTATAATGGTTTCTACCACTAAATCAATACTAATATTAATAGATTTTAACTTTTCAGAGAAATAATTAGGATCTGTATTAGATTTATCAATTTCTTCAAAAATATCAAAAAAGTGTTTTTGATTCTCGAGTTCCATAGAATAAATGTTAGGTCGATTCGTAGCATCGTTCATCATCACCAAACATCCATGATCGTGAAAATGATCAACGGCAGGATATGAAGTTTCCCAGAGGATATCACTTAATTTACTATACACATTATTGGCTAATTTTAGGCAGTATTTTTTGCTTCTTTCGCTATAACAAAAGTAGAAAGGTAATTTTCCTTGGTTATTCACAATGTATTGTTGTAATTTTTCGTAAATTGTATCAATTTGTTTTATACTCAATCTAGTATGAGTATGATTAGGATTCGACTTACACTTAAAGAATAATGATTCTTTATAATATTTAATATCGGATAATTTCATTATATTTTGAACTATCCTTTCTTTAAGCCAGTGATCAAATTTGTAATTTATGGATTCTATATTTAATTTCAAGCTTAAATCAGTTAAATGTCTGTAAAGGAGAGAAGTTTCGTGAAAATCGAGGAAATAGATTTTGATAGATTCTTTTTCCCAATACTTTTCTAAAATTTTTTTAACAACTAATGCTTGTTCTGGAATAGGATATCCATTAAGATCTTCTTTACAATTTTGGTGTTCAGGCGCAAATACATTGCGCCAGAACCTATTTAAATTGGATCCATTTTTCAAATAATAACCTGATTTATTTTGTTGAGAAGGGTGGAGAAATCCATAAGGATTCATTAAAGGTAAGAAGATTAGAAGTTGATTTTCTTTGATAAGATCTTTTTTATTTAATTTTTGAAGCTTTAGATATTTGAAGAATTTTAAAATGCCAAACAACCCATTATATTCGTTGTGCTGAGCAGCTACAAATACTTTAACATATTTGACCTCATTAATCTCTTTAACATCTGGTATGGTAAGGAATGGAATTAACCCATCTTTTGTAGGGAAAGTGCGGTAATTAATGTAATCTAAATTACCATAATCTTGGAAATCCTCTAATATCTTATTAAATAATATTTGTCTATTGGAGATATCTAATAGGGATTTTAAAATTTCAGCGTTCATTTTAATTCTCGCCTATGATTTGGCTCCAATCATTAAAATTTATTATCTTTTCATAATTTTCTGCAATACTTTTAAACATTACACAGCTTATACAAAAAATATTTACAAAATCTTCGACAGTTAAATTTAATAATTCTGCGTTTTGAGTAGAAATCCCACGTCCTCTATTCACTTCAATTTTTCCATCATATCCAGAAAGATTAACTACAAACTCTTGTTTATCCAAACTACCACTATAAGTACCTCTAGCGATCCTAGCTAATCCCCCAATTGGAATTATTTTCCCTTCTTTTTGTGCCATATATATTCTAATATCAAAGGTGTGTTTACCTTCAACTTCCCAGGGCGGAATAATAAGGGAAAAGTCTGCCATTTCTTGGATAGTGTAAGGATAGGGATTTCTATTTTTCATAAACTTTGCAAAAAATTCGTCTCTACTCTCTTTAATTAAGTTTTTTATGTTTGAAGGATTTTCTTCTGGAGAAATAGGAATAACTCCCGCACCTCCAGATCCTCCATCAGGTTTAATAATAAAGGGTCTTTTATAGGTCTTTATAACATATTTGATTTTATTTATTAGTTCTTCTTCGTTATAAGCTTTTGTAAATAATAAATATTTTAAATTGTAAGTCTTGAGAATCTCTCTAGCATAATAACTAGCTAAATAAGAGAGAACTTGAATAACAACATGTGATCATGATGACGAAAGCCCTCGTATTATATCACTCCCAACAATACGGTAACACAAAGAAGATGGCAGAAGCCGTAGCAGAAGGCTTGAGATCGGAAGGGTGTGAAGTGATCCTGCATAACACTAATGACAGCCGATTTCCCA
>JBHLLE010000193.1:0-6952 GCA_048885945.1 Candidatus Hermodarchaeota archaeon
GGCAAAGAAATGATCGCTCGTCAAGTTCATGGAAATATTATTAATATAGCTTCCATTTCAGGATTAATGTTTATGATTCAAGCTCAAAGTATTTTTAATACATTTCCAATTCTTGAAAAAAATCCTATTGTATATATTGTATATTTAAGATGGATCTTTTTTTTGTTAATTATGGCTTTTTCTTTGATAATTTTAACAATTAAAGATAAGAATATATCAGTTGAAAATGGTTAGGAAAATCTAGATTGATTTAAAAGTTTATAGATATTATATTTTTGATTGTATCTTCTCTCTTGATTTGAAAAGAAATTCAACATTCTTTCTCTTGATTTTATATCAATTTTAAATTCGATATCCTTTCCATAGATTATATCCCATAATATTAATCCTCTTGGATCTGCTGGTTGATACGAATATCTAATTGAAGTATTAAGCATATCAAAGAATTGATCGTAATCAATAATTCCTAATCCTAAGTCTAATATTTTTTTTACCATTCTACGGATTTGTTGCCTTAAAAATGCTCTACTTTTAAAGTCAAAGATGATTAAATCATTTATAGAAGTTATTTTGACTAAATCAATTGTTCTTATAGTGTTAGTTTTAGATTTTTCTTTTTTAGAAAAGTTTATAAAGTCGTGGGTGCCTTCCAATTGTTTACAAGCTCTTCGCATCACTTTAAAATTGATCCTCCTAATTTTTATATTTTCATTTTTTGTATAAATATATCTATAGTGTCGTTGTATAGCATTAAATCTGGAGAAAAAGTCTAATGGCACAACAGAATACGCCCAGACACCTATTTCTGGAGGGAGTGCTGTATTAATTTCCATTAAAATTGGCTTTTTTTTTGTAATTAAACTAAATGCAGCTCCACGAGCCGATACTAATTTATCAGTCCTACTTGCTACTTCAAATCGAGATGTTTTAATGTTATCTATATATCCTTTATTTTCTAGGGCTTCAATTAGGCAATCCTCAATCGTTAAAAAATCTTTTTGTCTTTGTGACCCTGAATATTTTTTTTTTCCAATATAAAAGAATTTGAAAAGATATCTATAATTCTCCATCATTCGCTTTTCCGTTATATCTTATTCTTAATTTCGAAGTATAATTTGTTTCCTTTTCATTTTTTGGCTAACAATTACTTGAAAAAGAATTGGTATGAGTCTTTTTAATAATTTTGTTATAATTGATTTATATATATTTATTTTGTTTTGAAAATGGGTATCATCATCTAATTTTTTATTATTCTATATAAAGTAATAGATAAGGTATAATTAAAGAAGCACTATAAATACAAGTTTCTTAAATTTTTTCTTCATTAGTATATATATATTATTTTCGAACTGAATTTAAAATTAAAAAAATAATGTTTTAATGAAAAGGATTTTTTTATTATCAAAATTTGATTATTTTATATTTGATAAGATTTTATTAACGATTTCATTAAAAAATGCCTAAAATTAGCACTTCAATTAGAAATTTAGGAGATCGAATCAGAGCATCAGTGAGTGTTAAATCTCAAAATATTATTTTTTCCATAGCGCTAATTTTAGTTATAGTATTAGCCATAATGATCCGGCTTACACCAATTCTCCGTGGACCATTATTAATAAAAGCTTTTGACCCGTGGATACAATACTATAATGCAAAATATATTTCAGAACATTCTCTTTACGAATATTTTCATTGGAAAGACACAAAAAGTTGGTATCCTGAAGGACGACAACGAGCAACGCTTCGTCCAGGATTGCCTTTTACAGCTGTAGCAATATATCATATGTTAAATTTTATAGGGATTCCCGTTTCTATATACGAAGTTTGTTTTTATTTTCCAGTTTTTATGGGTGGTTTTACTGTACTTGCTGCTTACTACTTAGGAAAAGAAGTATACGATCGTAGCTGTGGATTGTTTACTGCATTTTTTCTAGCCTTTAATATTGGTCACATGCAAAGGACTATGGCTGGTTTCTTTGACAATGAAACAATAGGAGTTTTTGCCGTCTTAATGACACTAATATTTTTTCTAAAAACAGTCAAAACGGGTAGAATTCTCCATTCTGTAATCGGAGGTATTTTTTTAGGTTATCTTTCTTTAAGCTGGGGAGGTTATCAATTTGTTTTTTATATTTTGCCTTTAGTTGTAATAATTTTAATTCTGTTAAACAAATATAACGAGAATGTTTTAATCGCTTATTCGGGAGTTATAGGGACAGGATTATTAATATTTTCTCTATGGTATAATTTTGCACATTCTGGGATTGTTTCAGAACCAAGTCCTGGGGCTATTTTTCTATTTACTGTAATTATAGTAATATATCATATGATTTTCGTAAAAAGAAAAGATTATCCAAAATTTTACAATACTTTAATGACAACATTGAAATGGGTTTTTATTCCAATAGCTATAGTTGTAGCCGTAATTATATGGGTTAATCCCGATTTAATTCCTCTTAGTTTATCTGGAAGATTTAAATCTATTCTTAGTCCATTACTTCGTGAGGATTTACATATTGTTGCTTCTGTTGCAGAACATATGCCAAGTCCCTGGTCAATTTTTTACTATAATATTCTTATTCCATTATTACTTTTACCTCTTGGTATATTTTTTTGTTTTAAGAGGTTACAAGCAGCAGATATATTAATGGTAATATTTCTATTATCGTTATTCTATTTTACAGGAAGCATGATTCGAATTATTTTACTATTTGCACCTGCAGCATCCTTAGTCGGAGCTTATGGGTTAGTAAATGTATTAAAAATTTTTGGTAGTTATGCAGGTAAAGAAAGAATTACTCCCAGTAGAAAACGTCGAAGACAATTAAGAAGGCAGACTATTGGAAATTCTGAAATTTTTACAGTATATTTTTTAGTAGGTGTTTTATGTCTTGCCCAGGTACTACATGCAACGGATGTCTCTCTAAATCAATTATCGTATAGTCAAATGGCTGTCGGTGGTGATTTTCACGATTGGGAAGAAACATTAACTTGGATGAAAAACAATTTAGATGGAGACGAAGTAGTAGCAAGTTGGTGGGATTATGGATATTGGCTCACACCTGTTGGAAACGTAACTACAGTTAATGATAATGACACAGGAAATTCTAGAGTTATAGGAATGGTTGGAATGGCGTTTATGCAGACGAACGAGATTTATAGCGCTAAAGTTTTCCGTGAACTTCAAGCTGATTACGTATTAGTCTACTTTGGATTTTTGATACCTGGATTTGGTGGTGATGAGGGAAAATGGCCTTGGATGGTCAGAATCTGTAATGATAATTATGAAAAATATAAAGATGCTGGACTCGAAGAAGATAACTGGGCAAAAGATAGCGTCTTTCTAGAAAGCGATTATATAAATGATACAAGTGGTCTGTATGAGGACGCTTGGTTTGATTCTCAATTAGCAAGATTGATGTTTTATGGTGAAGAAACAAGTCCTTCAGGTATTGATCCTAATGAACAATATCCAAGATGGTATTACGCGTCTCAAATTGATGGCAATCCTTCTTATGGGATTTCTGCAAGAGAAACAGATGACGGTGATGAGTGGAATGAACTTATTCCTAATGATGGAGAATATGACTTTAAAATATTTAAAGAAGCATACGTCTCAGAACATGGTTTAGTAAAATTGTTTAAAATCGATTATACAGCTTTAGACTCCAGCTTTGAAATTGAGAATGAAAAAGTTTACGAAAGTGACGAGGTTGCATTTAATCTTAGAAATACCGGTAGTAAAGACATCACGATTAAAAATGTGTTAGTAAACGGTAGAGAATATAACTATTCGCTAGGAGTTGTTAATAACGAGCTTAAGGTGGGTGAAACAATTCCTGTGTGGATTGATATTGATGATGTTGATTATGAATTATTCGATGTAGTAAATATTAGTGTAACAGCTCAAAGTGTTGATGCTGATGGAGATTTATTTACATTTACAGAAGGAACAAAAGAATTTTTTGTTTCAGAAATTGAAAAAGGAAATATTCAAATTAATAAGGAGCAGAGCAGTGCAAAAACAAAAAATGATGGTTCTTCAACAGACCTCTACCTCGAAATTGAAAACACAGGTTCAAAAATAGAACATATTAAAAATGTATACATCGATACAGAAGATAACTTAGTAAATATGAACAATTCTGAATATTTAAGTGGAGGATCTGTATTAAATCCTGGATATAAAGCATATGTAAAATTACCTAATGCTCCTTCAGATTTTTACACCAATGATGGAGAATTAAAAGGACATTTAATTGGTGTGGAGACTTCAAGCGGTGCAATAGACGAAGTATTACTATCTTACGAAACTGAAGGATACAAAATCTCTATATTGAGCACAGAGAGATTATTATCGCCAGAAAACCAAGCAGTTAATAATGGAACTTATAGAGCTTATATACCTGCAGATTTTGAGAATATTGATACTTACGCGTATTATAATGGAAGCATAAGAATTAGGGTAAATAACGCAGGTGAAAATACTTTGAGTTTAGGTTCTGTCTGCGTTGCAAAAGCAGAAGATGTTAAATACGGAAATGTTTACAATTTAACCTCTCCAGAAAATTTCATCATTAGCGATGATTGGGATACGCTGACTCCTGGCTTAGATGTATATCCCGGACAACAAAAAACCATCTTAATAAACGCGTCGCAATTTGATATAAATGAGGAGATTGTAGTTGGTGTTGCTGCGGTAACCTCCTCCGTACCTATTGTCGCCGCAACTGATATAGGATTACTTAACACAATTAATAACGAAAAAGACTTTAAAATAGTAGAAACCATTAATAATAATGCTCTTACAACCTCATTCATCTTAGCAAATGAAACTGGACAATTATTGATTAAAAATATTGGTGACGAATCATTAAAATTGAAAAATCTCTATTTGAATTCAACCGCAGTTCTTTCTTTCGATACAGACATCAATTACCTTTATGGAGATGACTCTAATTTAGGTGTCCAAGAATGTGTGTTAGTTTCGTTTGATTATTCTAGTACTGGCTTAAAAGTTAATAAAAGCGATTACGTAAATGTTACCATAGATACCTATAATGACATAAGCTATACAAAATTCATTACAGCTCGAGTGCACGCCCCTGGTATGCAAAATTACTACGATATTAAAATTATTGACAATCCTGATTTTATAACAGACTATTTAAGTATTGATGTTCAAAATCTTGGTAGCCAAACTTTAACTATTGACTCTGTGTATCTCAATGGTACTTATGTTCCAGCAGATGAATTTGATCAATCAAATATGAATATTTTGAAAGGGAATACTTTGGAATTAACAATCCAGAAAGCTAATCTTGATCTCTATATTGTCGTCAATGAAGGAGACAAGCTGGATATACTTGTGAGAACCGTTCAAGGCGCAGAATATCTAAAACAAGACGAAATTGTTTAAGAAATAAATTGTTATTACAATTTCAATTCTTTGTATATTTCTTTATTTTTTGATATTTATAAACAAAAGTAAAATATGCAGTTTTTATTATTTTAAGTTGTAATAAAAAACATAAAACATAATTAATTAAATCATAATAGACTATTCGTTTAAATATCGATTTTTTTTATAAAATTAATTATAAATCATTTTAATTAAATTCTTTATGAATATGGATTTCAAATTAGAGTCTGAATATAAGCCAAGAGGGGATCAACCGCAAGCAATTGAAAATTTAGCAGAAAATATTTTAGAGTATAATAAAAGATTTCAAACTCTTTTAGGGGCGACTGGAACAGGTAAAACATTTTCAATCGCTCATATAATACAAAAAATACAAAAACCAACTTTAGTTATGGCTCCTAATAAAACTCTAGCAGCCCAGTTATATAATGAACTAAAAGAATTATTCCCCAAAAATGCAGTTCATTATTTTGTCTCCTATTACGATTATTATCAACCAGAAGCATATATGCCCGTAACTGGATTATATATAGAAAAAGATTTTAGTGTTAATGAAGAAATTGAAAAGTTGAGGTTAGCTTCTACTCACGCCGTAAAAACTCGTAAAGATGTTATAATTGTAGCTACTGTCTCGTGTATTTATGGTATTGGAAATCCTGACGAGTGGGTAGCGGTTTCTTTAAATTTAGAGGTAAATCAGACCATAAAGCGTTCTGATATTATAAAAGGATTAATCAAAATGAATTATGAAAGAAAAGATATCGAATTTAAAAGAGGAATCCTAAGAGTGAGAGGAGATATCATAGATATTTTTCCCGCATATCTCGACACGGCAATTAGAGTATCATTGTTTGGAGACGAAATTGAGTCAATTCATGAGATTCATCCCGTTTCAAACGAAATTATTAAAAAAATGCCAAATTGTCGAATCTTTCCCGCTACCCATTTCATAATTCCTGAGGAAAATAAAGTTAAAGCACTTATATCAATTGAAAAAGAATTAGAAGATCAACTTGAGCACTTCAAAAATCAGAAGAAATACGCAGAGGCTCAACAGATAGAAAGAAGAGTGAAATTTGACCTAGAAATGATGAGAGAAATGGGATATTGTAAAGGTATTGAAAATTATTCACGACATTTAGATGGAAGACCTCCAGGAACCCCTCCAATGACTCTTATTGACTATTTTCCGGAAGACTTTTTAATAGTTGTAGACGAATCTCACGTGACTATCCCTCAGATACATGGAATGATTGGCGGAGATATATCTCGAAAAAAAAATCTTGTAAATTATGGCTGGAGGCTCCCAAGCGCGTACGATAATAGACCTCTTAAATTTGAAGAATGGGAAAAAAAAATTGAATATATTATTTTCATGAGTGCAACGCCTGGAGATTACGAATTAAAGAAGAGTGCTGGTATTTCTGCAGAACAGATAATTAGACCAACTGGTCTCGTAGATCCTTCAGTTGAGATTAGACCCGCTAAAAATCAAATAGACGATTTATTAGGTGAAATTCGAAAAGTTAT
>JBHLLE010000194.1:0-5361 GCA_048885945.1 Candidatus Hermodarchaeota archaeon
CTAGCCCTGTAGCTATTTTCTTTTCTAAAATCTCTAAATACTTTTTATCTTCTTTTGAATACATATCTAAAGGATACACTCGGTAAAACAATCTCAACTGTTGTCTTAATTTTCGTGCTAGAATACCACAATAAATTTGCAATTTCAAACTACTAATTGGACCATTCCACATCCAAATCCGTTTAGTTTCATGGTCCACTAGCAAAAATGATTTCTGGTTATTATTATTGTTTAGAAGATCCTTTACAGTTTTTCCTTCTATAACTTCTTTTATATTCATATAAGGAAATTCGGGTAGTTCTTGAACTTCGAATACTTGCATGAGATTTTCTATTTATGATTTTACTTATAATTTTAATAGGTAATTTTCTTTAAAATAAATTATGTGATTTTAAAATATTTGTTTAGGAATTCTAAAATACCTAAAATCAATAAAATATTTAAGTTTTCACACATTTTTTATAACAATTTTCCTTTTGAATATTTGATAATAATGAGTTCTGAGAAAAGGGTATATAAGTTAAACATATCTGGTGGAAATACAGGTCCGGGCAAGGGCTTAACTAAATTAGTTCAGATTGACGAAAATAAATTCCGGTTTGATGGTATGAAAATAGGAGATACCATTAAAGGTGGTTTGATTGGATTTCCAAATTATGAGTTTCAAATTACAGGAGGAAGCGACGCCTCTGGATTTCCTATGCGAAAAGATGTTCATGGACCCGTTAAGAAGAGAATTCTAGTTTCAAAACGGAGTGTTGGATATAAACCTAAAAGAAAAGGACAAAAACGAAGAAAAACAGTGAGAGGCAACGAAGTAACATCGGATATGACCCTAATTAATCTAAAAGTTGTAAAATATGGAGAGGCAGAACTATTCAAAACCAAAGAAGAGGAATAACTAGCCATAATTATATCGATAATTATCTGAATAAAAAAATTGGTTTTTTCCATGGTAAAAGTAAAAAAATGTTCGTTCTGTGGCTTTGATATCTCGATTGGACGCGGTATCATGTTTGTAAAGAAGGATGGAACTATACTTAACTTTTGTACAAATAAATGCAGAAAAGCTATGCTTAAATATAAGAAGAATCCTCGAAAAACTCGTTGGACGTCTTATTACGGAAAAGAATAAGATCTTGTTTTTATTATTTTCAAATTATATTAGATGATAAGAATTATTGCAATCTAGGAAATTTTAACAAGTCATCTATTAAATCTACATGCGCGACAATCATTCTTCTGCAGCAGAATCTTTCAATACCTAATTTTTGAAACGCTTCTTCAGCATCTATTCCCTTCTCAATCATTTCCAAATAAGGGTCGTAAATATGTGCTATAAGTTTGCCACAAGAAAAACAGCGAATAGGTATAATCATAAATTATGTAAGGAAAGATGATAAAAAAGTTTTTAGGTTTTAGAAGGTAAAAGGCAAAATTTTATTTTACATCCTATACTTTTCTTCTCATTAAAACTCGATGATTAATGACAATATATTTAAAAAAAATATATGGAATGAGAAAATATGTCGTATGTTAAATTTAAGGTTCCAGATAAATTAAAGAATCAAATAGTGGATGTATTAAAAACAATTGCAGAGACCAAAGACAGTAAAATTAGGAAAGGTATGAATGAGGTAACTAAGACAATTGAGCGAGGACTTGCCAAAGTGGTAATAATGGCAGAAGACGTAACGCCTCCAGAAATTTTATATCATATTCCGTTGCTTTGTGAAGAAAAGAAGATACCTTATGGATATGTATCGACAAAAAAAGCTTTAGGAAAAGCAGTTAACATTAATGTCTCATCTTCAGCAATATCCGTTGAAAACGTTGGTTCAGGGAATGCAAATATATTAAATGATATTAAAAAGAAACTTGATGAATTAAAGAAATAAGATAGGTGGTAGCTTTGGTAAAGATTGAAAAGGGTAAGGGCGTTGATTTTCAAGACCAATCAATTTCAGCTCAAGTAATCGATATTATTGGAAGAACAGGACTCACAGGAGAGATCACCCAGATCAAAGTTCGTATTCTTGAGGGAAGTGATAAAAATCGTATCCTCACAAGAAATGTCAAGGGTCCTGTCAGAATGGGAGATATTATCGTTTTAAGAGAAGTTGAGAGAGAAGCACGAAAAATAAGAAGATAGTTAAAATTAGCATCCTTATTTACTATTAATATTAGATTAATTTAAGTTCTAAAGACTTTTAATAATTCTTTATTTTAAAAAAACATTAAAAAAATAAGGAGAAAAGATAAAAAAATAGTTATTTTTTATTCTTTATTATCAAAAAATCCCAATAAATCTAAATTATAATTATATTCATTATGTAAGAATTCACGGAGTGCAGTTCTTATTGCTTCTGACCGAGACGGTATTATCTTCTTTTCAATTAATTCCTTAATTCTTTGATCATAAATGTCTGGGATATTAATGGTAATATTTTTCATATTAATGGAGTTTTTCTTTTTATTATTCTGTTTCATCTAAATCGCTCCGTCTATCAAATTTTTTCTTATTAAAGTGCTTAGTAAATATAGAATTGATTGGCTAAATGTTTGACAGGTGCCCTTCTATATATTCTTTAAATTTCTTAACTAATAATAATAATAAGATCAACTTATTATTAAATTTATGCGATATATAATGTAGTACATATCAGTTTTTCATGTATTTGAACATAACTGAACGAACTATTTTCAATCTTATAAGTTTGTTAAAAATTTTTTATTCTCTTTCGAAAATACTTTTTTTAATAGTTATTTACAAGGAATTTAAGAAGAAATAAAGAGATATTAATTCATTAATAATAGATTCCATTATTTTTATACATTTTACGATGGTTTTTTTTAAGTTCTCTTTAGACTATAATCTTTCTTCCTTTTTTACATATCTTCCCCTTGATTCAATCACAGCAATATTCTTTATAATGGATTTACAATCTTGAATACTCGTATAGGAATAGATATTTTGATATCCTTCAAGAAAGCTATTAAAACAAATTTTAAAATCCTTTCCATGCGAAGAAATTAGTACTCTTTTTAGTAAATGTAAATCAACACTCTTATCTTCAATTGAATCTGAATATTCGTGAAGTCCAAAATCAATAAGAAAAATCTCTTCATTATCAGTTAGAATAAGATTACTAGTAGTAATATCTCCATGGATATGCCCATTAATGTGTAGTAAAGCTATATTCTGACCAATATTTTTAAAGTATTTTTTTTTTTTATTTTCTTCTAAATAATTTAATATCGCTTTTAATTTTCTACCAACGATATATTTCATAATAATGATTGAATTTTTTAAGTCAATTTCAAATACTTGGGGAACATTTAATCCATACTTTTTAACTTTGATTAAAGCTCTTGCTTCATTTAACGTTCGAGTAGTTCGAATATTGGTATCTATTTCTTCGATACGATACATTTTAGGTAGACGATGCTTAAAGATTACCTCCTTTCCAAACCAATATCCGTGATATAGATTTGCTTCAGCACCTTTACGAATTATCTTGTCTTTTATAACCTCGGTACTCATTTCTCTATTACTCTCTCCACGGTATTGTTATATTATCCATTCTTTCCTTAGGTTTTATTATAGTATCAGCAAAATTTGAGCCCCCCTCTGCTTTATATCTAAGAATTCCCGTCCATCCAATCATAGCGCCATTATCTCCCGCATATTTCAGGGGGACTACTTCAAATCTAGCATTATGTTCATTACTAATATATTTAATCATTTCTTGTAATCTTTTATTAGCAGCAACGCCCCCAGTTAACAAAACTTCTTTTTTTTCTGTATGGGCTAAAGCTCTCTCAGTCACTTCAGTTAGCATGGAAAAGCACGTTTCTTGAATTGAATACGCAACATCGTTCAACGTATATTTTATTCTATAATCTTTAGATTCAATTAACTTTTTTGCAGCAGTATATAGACCTGAAAATGATAAATCCATTCCTTTCACAACATAAGGTAATGATAAATATTTTTCTGCTCCACTAGCTAATTTCTCTATCTTAGGGCCACCAGGGTGAGCTAATCCAGCATCGCGTGCAAAAGAATCAATCATATTACCAATAGGAAGATCAAGGGTTTCTCCAAAGATTTGATAGTGCTCTGATTCAAATGCGCTAACAATCGTGTTTCCACCAGATACATATAATGTAAGAGGATCTTCTATTTTACACTTCAATCTTCCAATTTCTATGTGAGCGATACAATGATTTACAGCTACAATCGGAATTTTTAAGACTTGGCTCAGCATTCGCGCAACTAAAGCACCTATTTTTAATACTTGCCCGATTCCCGGACTTTGACTGAAAGCAATTAAATTAATATCTTTAATTGAGACATTTGCTTCGTTTAAAGCTTTATTAATTGTAGTCATAAAATTTGATACATGATGTTCTCGTACTTGCATTGGATGTAAACCACCTTCCTCAGGTACAAACACATCATTTATTACACTATATACCTTACCATCAAAATCAACGATTCCTACTCCAAATGTATGGGCAGTAGATTCAATTCCTAAAACCAATTTACATGTATTTTCTACTATAATACTCACCACGATGTTAAAAAATAGTGGAAAAGGATTATTATGTATGTGAATTTTGAAGTAAGATACTAAAATAGAAATACAAACGAAAAGGACGATATTTTAAGTAGATTTGGTACGCTTTCGTGGAGATCTTCTTTTTGCTCCTCCACCTGTAGCTCCTGTTACTCCCTTTTTTCCTTTTCTTTTGAAAACTGTATAACCACACTTCCCGCAAGACCATCTATCGTAGTGGTCCGCGAGAAAATAGCCAGGACCACATTTAGGACATGTTCTGTGAACCCTAACTAATTTATCTCCTTCAATCTTATAATACTTCGATACGTTAGTCATTTTACAAAAATCAATATAATTATTTTATTCATTGAATAGATGTTTATAAGGTTCCTTCTTTCGTTTTGCGGAATATATCTCCGCCCTTTTTTCCTTTGATAAATTTCTAACTCTAATGTGAAATGGTTCAAAAAATTCAAGCTCTTTTTGATTATCGTAAATGTAAACTTTTCCTATATCTTCAAAAGAACCGAAATTAGTTTGAATATTTTTAATAATAGTAAGTGATTCTTTAGTATTTTTCAGAGCAGCTACCTTTTTTTTTAAATCAAGTCGATTAGGCGTACTCTTTCCAAAATGCTTTATTTTTAAAGTCAATTCAACTCGATCTATTAGAGGATTTTTTCTATCTTCGACAATCTCTAAATCAAATGACATCTTGAACCTTTTAAATTATCTTAAAAATTATTTAATTTAAATAAAGAATTTTGCTTTCAAAATAAAATTTTGCTTTTTAATC
>JBHLLE010000194.1:5371-6951 GCA_048885945.1 Candidatus Hermodarchaeota archaeon
TAACAACCGCCTTTGGCTCACCTGACTTTTTTAAATTTCTTTTTTTTGAATACTCTTTTAATCCCATAAAATATCTTTTCAGAGGATTGATGATAAATTGAGTAAAAAATACGAAAACAACAATTATAAATTTGATTTTGATTACATTTTTTCCATTAAAGCAATAAATTTTTTAACTGCTTTTTGAATGGTTTTATTAACATCAACCATAACGATTCCTTCAGGTATAAGGTGTTTAGAATCCGTAATTGGTGGCTGTCCGTAGAACACAAAATTCTTTACATTTTTTTCTATTGGAAGTGTTAATACCAAAGGAAGGACTAATAAATCTTCTTCTCCCTCAACTATGTTGAGCAGAGTTCTCTTTTTTGAAGAAATAATTTTTTCTAATAATTCCCAACATTCTTTAGAAATAGATCCCGCGGGATTTTTAAATTCAATCATTTCTTCAAAAAAACCTTCTAAATCTATAGTTACTTGACCACGCTGAGTTTTTTCGTCAATTATACAAAGCATTATAAAAGATTTTAAAAAATTGTTTGCTAAAAAGTCTTTAGTAACAATATCTCCAACTAAATAAAAATTAAAAACTGGTTTTTTCTTACTGAAGTTTCTAAAGTAGTGTTCAATTTCCGAAATAGTCTCTTTTCTTGTTCCCGTAATTAATTTTCCTAAAGGTTGAGAAAATTTATATCTATCTTCTTCAGGAATTCTTAAATTTTCTTCCATTACTATCAAAATTAAACTAATCTAAAAAATATTAAGTATTTATAAGTTTAATATTAGCGTACACGGAGAGCATATTTCCCAGGCATTCCAACCTTTAGATATTCAGCAATTCTAGATTCTTTAGGTTTGAGAATAACTACTTCACCGCTGTAATCTTCACTTAAAGTGTGAGTTTTACATTTTGGGCAAATAAGATCATTTTTTGTTATTATGTGGCAAGTTTTACACGCTTTTTCTTTAGTTATATAAATCACCTATTAAAGATTATAAGAAAATATTAACTTTCTACATTTGCTTCCTTAGACTCTTTATCTTCCAATACTTCTTCTATATCGTTTTCAATCCAATCGTGTTTTCCTAAAAATTTTTGTCTGCAAGTTAATCCTAGTTTTCCACTTCTTCCCGTCCCAAGGCTTACAGCGATAATGCGTGCTCTTACTACATCATTAACTTCAAGTATCTTTCCAGTTTCCTTTCCAATAAATCTATTTCCTACTGCTTCGTAAGAAATATAATCATCGCAAATCTGTGAAACGTGAACTAAACCATCAAGTGGTCCTAATCTAATAAAAGCACCAAAGTCAACTATTTCTACGATATTTCCTTCAATAATTTCAGAAATAGTGGGTTTAAAGGCAAGAATAGTGAATTCACAATTATGAAAGGTATTGGCATTACCAGGAATTATGATTCCGGGGCCCACATCAAGTACATCAACTACAGATATGATAAAACCATACTGTTTCGTAATAATACCTTCATAATCCTCACTTAGTATTATTCTTGCTGAAACGGTCTTAGGTTGATCAAATAGGAAAGGCGGTATCTCGATTTTTGCTTCAATGGTTATA
>JBHLLE010000195.1:0-6933 GCA_048885945.1 Candidatus Hermodarchaeota archaeon
CATTCTCATCACGATTATGTATTATTATTGTACAATCAAGCTCAATCGTTCATAAGGCAAGGAATAACCTCATGTGTTATAGGGATGTGTGGAGAAAGTTTTGCTCCTATTAAACCAGGAAATCTTGATGAAATTAAAGAAGTATTTATCAGGGTGAGCCCCTTATTTGGAATGATAGATATTAAATGGAATTCTTTTGCTGAATATCTAGCAGAAATTGAAAAATTTAAAACGGCTATAAATGTTGTCCCAGTCGTTGGATATAACGACATAAGGCTCGCAGGAGGGCAAGCTCATGAAAATCGACCGCCTACTCCTGAAGAATACGAAAATATGAAGAACTATTTAACGCAATCTATGGAAGCGGGCGCGTTTGGAATGAGTACTGGACTTATTTATGCCCCCCAAGTATTTGCTAAGACAGAAGAGCTTATTAATCTAGCTAAAGTGATGGCAAAATATAATGGAATATATTTTACTCACATGCGAGACGAAGGAAGATATGTTATAGAAGCGTTAAAAGAAGCAATTGAAATCGTTGAAGAATCTAAATGTTTTGGAGGTCAAATATCTCACGCAAAAATATCCGGAAGAACATTTTGGGGAAAAAGTAAGGAGTTTATTAGGTTAATTAATGAAGCAAATGAAAGGGGAATTAATATAACCTGTGATCAGTACCCATATAATCGAGGTATGTCTCACTTAAGCGTTTTACTCCCTCCTTGGGTTCATGAAGGAGGTCCTGAGGAAACATTAGAACGTTTAAAAAAGTCAGAAATTCAAGAACGTATTAAAGAGGAGCTAAGTAAAGAAATAGAGGGTTTTGAAAACATAATTAAAAATAATGGATTTGAGCGAATATATATAACTACTACAGGAACCGAACAATGGAAAGATATTGAAGGTAAAAGTATCTCTGAAATTACTAAAATTAAAGGAAAAGTAGACAATTGGGAAACTCTTTTTGATCTTTTAATAAGCGAAAAACTTATGACGTGGGTTACTTTAGAAACTATGGGTGAGGAAGATATTCGTAGAATTATGACCAGCAGATATCAAATGTTTGGAACTGACGGTGCGGGTATTCCAAATCTTCCAAGTTTAGGAAAGTATCATCCAAGACTTTATGGTACCTATCCTCGTGTTCTAGGGAAGTATGTTCGAGAAGAAAAAGTTTTAACTTTAGAAGATGCTATTCGTAAAATGACTTCTTTTCCGGCTCAAAGATTAGGATTTAATGATAGAGGGTTATTAAGAGAAAACATGTACGCAGATATTGTAATTTTTAATCCTGACACAGTAATAGATACAGCAACATTTGAAGATTCTCACCAATTTCCTGATGGTATAATTCATGTCATAGTAAATGGTACAATTGTAGTAGAAAATAATAAACAAAACAGAAGACGTCCTGGAAAAGTTCTTAGGCGCCCAAATTGATAAATATTAACATTTCTTAATAAAATCTAATTATGGAATCTATTAATCCAAATTTCATAAAAATCGCTAAATATCAACAAAAAATAAACAAAAATGTTTCTCAGTGCTTAACCTGCGAAAGAAAATGCAAAATTCCAAAAAGAAAATATGGATTTTGCGGTACTCGTATTAATATTAATGGTGAGATATATACTATTGTTTATGGTTGTATACCTGCAATATCAGTTAATCCTATAGAAAAAAAACCTTTATTTCACTTTCATCCTGGTTCAACTGCTTTAACCATCGGTACCTATGGATGTAATTTCACTTGTTTTTGGTGTCAAAACCATCATATTTCTCATCCCGACAGCCCTGTTCAAGAATTAGTCGAACATGAAAAGGATTATCTATCTCCTGAAGATTTCATTGAAATTGCTAAAAGTAAAAATTGTCAGGGCACTTCAATTTCTTTTAATGAACCTACCTTATTGTTTGAATATTCTTTAGAAGTATTTAAATTGGCCAAAAAAGAAGATCTATACAATACATATGTATCTAATGGATATATGACAGAGAATGTTTTAAAAGACTTAATTGATGCTGGTTTAGACGCTATAAATATAGATTTAAAAGGTTCCAAGGATATAGTTCAAAAATATTGTGGAGCAGATGTAGAAAAAGTGTGGCGCAATGCTAAATTAGCCAAAGATTTGGGAGTTCACGTAGAAATAACGACCTTATTAATTGAAGATTTAAATTCGAAAAATTCAATTTTAAAAACAATTTCAGAAAGAATATTAAAGGAACTTGGAGAATGCACTCCCTTTCATATTACTAGGTTCTATCCTCAATATAAATCTAACAAACATGGATTTTACCATCCAACCTCTAAAGATCTTATGTATAAAGCATATTCTCTCGCTAAAGAGGTTGGGTTAAAATACGTTTATTTGGGTAATATTTTAGGAACTAAATATGAAGACACAATTTGTCCTAATTGCTCAAAAACAGTAATTAAAAGAGCTAATTTTGGAGTTTACGACCTTTCAATAGATTCAGAAGGAAAATGTGAAGACTGTGGTTTTCCAATTTGTATTATATAAGAAAGTTTGAGATTTCAATTCTATTTCCATCTCATTTTTAAACTTTTTCTGGTTAATTTGCTTACCAATTCAATCGCGTGAAAAACGAAATTGCAGCACTTTATATCCCAGATTCTTTCTTTTTTGTATTTATCGAATTCTTTTGTCAAATCTAAACCGCATAAATCGTGACAGCTCAAGGATCCAAATTTTTTTTCGAATTTATCAGCAAATTGTATTGCTTTAGTAAAAACTAAGGGAACTTCTTGAGGTTTTGTTTTTCCTGAAGTACCGCCCATAATTAACCCAATCGCAGCTACAGATCCTGATACTACACCACACGGTCCTTTCCAACCTTTTTCATTTACGTATTGAGCAAACCCACTAAATGGAATAGCAAGATTATTAAAATAAAAATTTTCCTTGATTCCTAAGACATCAATTATGTTCATTAAGGTATGCTCAGCACAGCTATTTCCTAAGTTTCTACCCTCTGGAGGTAGAGTAACCTTTAATTCTTCTATTTTATCCTTAAAACGCTCAAAAATATCTTTTTTAGGTGATTTACTATTTTCCATAAGGTATAGTATTATTGTTTATCAATAAAAATATTATTAGATTTTAAAATAGAGGGAATAGTTAGGACCTTTCTACAGAAATGATGATTTAACCATTAAAATTATAAATTCTTAAAGAGTAGTTTAGATTATGAGCGAATTATTTGCTGATGTAAATGGAAAAAAAATATGTTATGAAGCGTTCGGAGATGGGTTTCCTTTAATTTTAATTCATGGAGCAGGGGCTAAAAAAGAGACATGGATTGCCCAAATTAAAGATTTTTCAGAAAAAAATAAGCTTATTATTTTAGATATTCGGGGCACTGGTAAATCTGATCGTCCGAATTATTTATATACTATGGAAATGTTCGCCGATGATATAAAGGGATTGATGGATGATCTCAAGATTGAAAAGGCTAATATAGTGGGAAGATCTATGGGAGGTATGATTGCTCAACATTTTGCGTTGATGTATCCGGATTATATGGAAAAATTAATCTTAATTACAACTTCCCCTGGATTTCCCGACGAAGAAGGGGTAGAGTTAATGATACAAAATAACATTAAGGAGCTTGAAAAAGCCAAATTAGATCCAATTAATTCTTATTGGCAAAAATCAAGGTTATTATATCATCAAAAGTTTAGAAAGGAGATGGAGGCAAATCCAAACAAAAAGTTTTTTGACATTTGGAGCCCAATGGATTTAATTAAAGAGGATTCGATAGATCCCCCTCACGCTCAGGATATCCGAAATCAATGGTATGCTATAAAAAAACATAACACATTCGATAAATTGAGCCAAATTAAACATACCACGCTATTAATTGCAGCCTCTCACGATCGTCTTACTCCCAGAACTATTATGGAAAAAATGCATGAATTAATTCCGAATAGCACATTAAAAATCATTCAAAAAGCAGGACATTATTGTCATCTATCAAATGTTCATGAATTCAATCAAATTATTTTGGAATTTTTAGAAAATTAATTTTAAGAATATTTCTTTTAACTAAATGAAATTAATATAAGTGAAAGAATATGACTGATTTATTTGCTGAAATAAATGGAATAAAAATATGCTACGATATTCATGGAGAAGGAGATCCTGTAATTTTAATACATGGATTTAGCGATAGAAAGGAGCATTGGCGCGCACAATTAGGAGATCTATCCAATCATTTTAAAGTTATTCGACTAGATAATCGAACTGCAGGTAAATCTGATAGACCAGAGGGAGAATATAGTATGAAAGTATTTGCTTCTGATGTTGCTGGTTTGATGGATCATCTTAAGATTGAAAAAGCACATATCATAGGACATTCATTAGGAGGAATGATAGCGCAAAATTTTGCAATTCTATATCCAAATCGAGTAAATAAAATGGTTTTAATTAATACTTTAGCAGGAATGACACCTCCAGGTGTGCCTAGCGAAAGAGGTTTTGAGCTTTATAAAAATAGTGCTCTTGCTGAAGTTAAAGCTTATCAACAAGATCCATTAAATACTTTTCTCAAGGCTTCTAAAGCAAGTTATTCGCGTCAATTTCATAAAAAAATGGTAGAGACCCCAAATTACAAATTTCATGGAATTTGGTCCGTAAATGATCTTATTGTAGAAAAAACAATCAATGGTCCAACGGAAAGAGATATTGAACACTTAGTAGCAGCTTTTAAAACGCATAACACATATGAGAAACTGCATGAAATTAAAAAGGAGGTATTGATTATCGCAGCGGAAAAAGATAAATCTTGTCCCGTAAGTATGAACGAAAAAATTCATGAATTAATCCCAGATAGCAAATTCATCGTAATTAAAGGAGCAGCTCATCAATCTATATTAGAAAAACCACACGAAATTAATAAACACATTATTGATTTTTTATCGAAATAATAAATATTTATTTTTTTATTATTTCATCTATTTTTAACTTTTTTCTAGTTCGATGAAATGCGTATGCTGAGCAATTACATAAGGTTCTAATATTTTTTTGCATCAGATTTTTATTTTTAGGAATGTTCTTATCAAGTTTATCAGTTATATAAATCACAACTGCTAATTGAGTGGTTATTTGAGGCCAAAAATTAGTATTAGAACATAGAATATGTAATGATTCTAAGTTTTTTTTGGCTCGTTTATAATTGAATACAGGGGCAAGACGATGAATTTTATAGAGGTATACTTTTACCTTTTTTAAATGATTTTCAGGATTATGTTTTATTTTACATTCGCTAAGAAATCTATTCCATAAAAAGAGATCCTTAAGAAAACATTTAATAATGTTATACACAATTAACTCGGGGAATTTTGTTGTTTCTGAGAGCTTGAAATATTCTGACTCGGTAAGTTCAGAAATGATATGTTGACAGTTTATCAGGGAATAAGTTCTAAATAAATGGTTAAGTACTTTTTTTTTTATTCGTCTATAAGTAAATTGTATGTCTGGTTCAAAGCTAATTTGTTTAACATCTACTGGTGAAATGTTAGCCATTTTTATTTATAATTATTTAATTTATTTCAAAAATAACTTCTATTGAATCGAACTTAATTTCAATATATTTAAAGAAAAATAGTTTGCAATTTTTTCTTTTAAATAGTTTGGATTGAATCATTCTTAAAATAAGATGCACTTGAAATTTTAAGCGTTATGTCAGAGGAAAAAAAAACTCAATGGATATATTTATTCTTTTTTGGAATTATCATATTCATTACAATCTTCTTTCCTCTTTTTGGAGGAAGTTTAAGAAGCGATTTTGGATTGGTCCTTTCTAAGTTATATTATGTTATAGGAACTATTTTGGTCTTTGTTGGGATTTTACTTATCTTAGGAGGTATCCTTTCTCTTGTGTGTAAACGCCCATTGATAGGAATTTTTTCAATGATTATGGGAGCAATAGTTTTAGCGTTTGCAGGATATTTCTTATATCCAGGAACAACTGGATCAGGTGCTTCTGGAACAGACGCTCCAAGTGGATACCATTAACTAGAATACAAAAACTATTTTTTTTAAGGAAACAAACGAAAAAGTTAATTTTTAGTGTATATGGAAGTACTTTGTTCCTGTGTGAAGCCCACAGATGGCAATAAGGATTATTGAGATAACAATTATACTCAGCATTTTTAATCGACTTTTCTGTCCTGCTACTGGAAAAATGAGGAATAAAAATCCTAAAATTAATCCTAGAAAGCCCACAATGGAGCCAATAGCGACTAAAAATTGAACACCTTCTGCGACTTCTTGGAAATAGTCAAAAATTACCATATCATAGATATAAACTCAATATTTTTAAAGAAAAAATTTCGAAAAAGATTAGAATGAGATGATAACACTTTTTTTTTAAATAATTTGAGCTTATACTTTTGTTGGATATTATATTTTTAATTTAACAAAACTATGGTGGAAAATGATGAGTATATCTAAGTTCAAATTAGGTTTAATTGCTATTATAATAATTATTATTGCAGGTTATACTATAGCATTAACTCCAGTGATATATAGTGAAATTACCTCGAAAAAAGAAGAGAATTCTATTCTTAAAACTAAAGACTCTTCGAAAATCAACGAGAATTCGTTCAATACTGTTAAAAGTTCTGATGAGATATTATTACCTAATAAGGTATACACTTTTTTAGCTCCGAATTACGAAGTAACATTCGATCTTTATTTAGAAGGAGAGTACATGTA
Source organism: Candidatus Hermodarchaeota archaeon (assembly GCA_048885945.1). Classification (GTDB taxonomy): domain Archaea; phylum Asgardarchaeota; class Lokiarchaeia; order Sigyniarchaeales; family SOKP01; genus LW40-45. The sequence goes on from JBHLLE010000195.1 coordinate 6,744, forward strand.
CTATATATACATAGAATTAGTTACTCCACACAATTGTTCTCTAATGAGAATTACTTTATGGGATTCTGAAAGTCGAAAGTTTGATATTTTTGAAAATGAAATGTTCTACGAACCAGAATACGGTAGATATTTTGAAATTCCTTTTGGAACCACTGATTCTGGAGATTATAACGTATCGTTCTATATGGAA
>JBHLLE010000196.1:0-6918 GCA_048885945.1 Candidatus Hermodarchaeota archaeon
GACATAACTTCTATCTAATAAATTTTTTATAATTCAAATATCCCTTAACTTGGTTAGGAAAATATTATTTATCTTTAAAATTTACTTACTATGAAATATTAATGTTCAACGCTGATCTTTAAAACAAATTTATTAATGAAATACTTTTAAAGTGTGGTTAATTCCTTTCTAAAATATATGATAATATAGCAGGGATTCGAAATGAATATAGAATTCATAAGAAATTTTATTAAATTAGTAAAATATCAGAGTTTTTCGGATTTAGCTAAAGACCTCTCAATTTCACAAAGCACGCTATCTCATCAGATCTCTCAATTAGAAAAAGAATTTAGTGGAATAACGCTTATTGATAGAAGTACCAGAAAATTCAATTTAACGAAAGAAGGAGAAATTTTTTTAGGCTATGCTGAAAAAATTATTGAGTTATACGATTCGTGTAAGCAAGAACTTAAGAAATTTATGGTAGGGGAAACTGAAGAAATATCCATTTCTGCTTCAACTTTACCCGGTTCCCATATACTCCCAAAGACTATAGCAAACTTTAGAGAACAATTTCCAAATGTATCTTTTAAGATATCCATTAATAATTCAAAAAAATCAATTAATATGTTAAAAAAAGAGATGGTACATTTTGCTGGTATCGGTAGTTTTATGGATTACGATAAAAATACTTTTGATGTGATAAAAATAGGTGAGGATGAATTAAAATTTATTTGCTCACCTAATCATAAATTAGTAAAAAATAATGGAACGAAAGTTAAATTTCACGATATTGTTACTTACCCCTTTATAACGAGAGAAAAGGGTTCTGGAACGAGGAATATTTTTGAAGAACAGTTTGAAGAGCATAACAAATTGAAAATCGGATTAGAAATTAACGATAATGATTCAATAATTTCTGCAGTTAGCGATTCAGATTATATTTCAATTATGAGCGAAATTATAGCTAAAAAGGCAGAGGACGCCCATTTAGTTAAAATTTTAGAAATAGAAAAAACTCCAATTATCGCTAAAAGAGATATTTACTTCGTAAAATTAAAAACTACTGAATTAAACGGATTAAAAAAAAAGTTTTGGGAAAAATTGAAAAAATAAATTTAATCTTATTTTATAAATGTAGGGCCTTGGTCGAAATTTAGCAACGCGCTTACTTGTTCTTTAATGGGAAAAACTCCTTTAGTAATCAAGGTAACAATAAACGTAGCGACAAAGATTAGCGAACCAATTCCCGGTGCAGCTCCACTTAAAATATCTACCAAGGTTGCATCTGGCTCTAAAGTAACTAATGTATAAGCTAACGAAATAATCGTAATTAAAATAGAAACGAACGATACAATCAATGCCTGGTTTTTACTAAGATTGATATGAAACGGACCAAGGTCTAAACGATAAAATTTAGGCTGAACAGATATAGTTAATATAGTATGGCTTACGTTTTTATCTTCAAAATCGATATACACGTGTAAAAATCGCCTTTCACCTTTCTTATCTTGCTTTTTAGGTCCTCTCTTTTTAAGTTTTGTTGGAAGAACTGAAAAAATCATTACTGGAGGATTTACAAATTCCTTTTTGACTTCAACTTTCCCGCTAAGAGGATGTACTTCGAATCCTTCGCCTTCTATCCTAAGATCTAAAACTGGTGGCTCTTTTTTAGTAGTTGTTATAGTAAACTTTGTTTTATAAACTACTTTCCCTTCTTCGTCTTCGATTACTAATTCTTGATGAGAAAAATATACGTAAAATAAGTAAGACTGGCGCTCCATCATTATAGAATAATATTGCAAACCCATATTAATGTCGTATGTGATAAGTTGTGGTGCTTTGGTGACTTCGCTTATTCTCTTTCTTCCCTCTTCTGAAGTTGAGGGTACCAAAGCAAGCTCATCATCTAACGACTCTTCTTCGAGATCTCTTGATAAAACTTCGTAATCTTCAGCTTTTGGCTTCTCTTCAGCGTAATAAACTTCCTTCTCTTTCTTCACTGGGGCTGCAGCCCCTGCAGCAGGTCCCGCAGGAGCGGATTTGGGAGGAGGGGGAGGAGCAGCAGGTTTTGAAACTGTCTCTCTTTTTTTGGCTTTTTTCTCCTCTGGTTTCCCAGCTCTTAACATATCTAGTGCGCTAGTAACATCTTTTAGTTGCTTTCTTTCCAGACCTTTATCTTCTTTGGCTTCCGCAGGCTCAAGTTCGATATGTTTTTTAGCGTCTGTTATTTCAGTTGCTTTTTTTTCGATTCCAAAGCTAATTTCTTTTATTTTTTTTATTTCGGGTATGGTACTTGAAGTAATCGCATCTACAATACTTAAATCGCTACGCTGTAACTCAATACTCCCCAAGGATTTGTAAAAATCGTCTAATATTTCGCTTATCCGTGTCGAACTTTTATAGTGGCCTATGTAAGTGAACCCCAAAATCTCAATGGCTAGTCGCTTAGAATCTTTATCGTATAAAATTTTACTGGTAGGAATTTCAAGTTTTGATATAGTCTTTAGTGATTCCATTTCAGATTACCTATGTTAAAAATCATTAATAATTTTATAATAGATATATAGACAAAATATGTCATATCCTTTTATGAATGTTTTTAAAATCGTATTGAAGATTAAAACGAATAATTACAAAGGAAATTTTTTTTTGGAACGCATTCAATAGTAAAATTGTTATATAGAAAGATCTAAGTCTCTGAAGTAAATTTTAAATTTAAAAAGTTCTCTTTCAAGATCCTTTAATTTATTTAGTTCTGTATTTTTTCCCATAATTTTTTCAATCGCTTCGTCTATTATTTCTAAATCTCTATAAGCGTTTTGATTTTTATACGATTGTTGTTCCAATTTGCCGTTCCAAGGCTTTAATTTAGGCAATGATTCGATATTTCGAATGTTCCATTTAAGAAAGTTCTTATATTCTGGATTAAGAGGTTTTAAATTATCTTGATTCCATCTTTTAATAACCCAGGGATCGAATTCATGCAATTTATCAAAGTCATTTGCTAAATCTGAACGCCATTCAAATTGATGGTCCCAATTAGCTGAAGCTATAAAATTACCGTAAGCATAAAATTCGTACGGAAAGTATTTCCAAAAAGTACGGTCGACATTCTCTTCTCTAAAATGCTTTCCTTTTCCATACTGAAAGTAAAAACCCATAACTTCTAAATCGTTCAACTTATCCTTATTGCGTTTTAGATATACTTCAATTTGGGTGATGTCAATCTTATCTTGAAAAACCTCATCTTGATACAATTTATATACTATATCTTTAGCTTTATTTGGATGCACTTTTCCTGAAAAAATAGGATAATAGGAAAAGCAATAAAATTCTAAATAGTTATACACTTCAATCCAACATTCAATCAATTTAATATTAACGTTTGAACGAATATAATTATATAGTAATAAAATGTCAATTCCAATTAATATAATAACTACAAATATAAATGTAATAGCGTTAAAATAGAATTCAATTAAAAATAATGAAATAGATATGTAAATTAATAATCCCGACAATACTAAAAAGAATACTATTAGAGAATTTTGAGCTACATGCTCTTTATCTTTTCTAGAATATAAAATTGAAGGAGCATAATTCATAACTGGATTAATACCAAATTGTTCAACAAATTCTTTAAATTCTACTTCTTTCCATTCAGTATTAGACATTTTAAAAATTCAGATTTTATTCTATTTTTATCAAAAAAAAAAGAATTTTATAATAATAAAGAAATTCTTGTTTAAAATTATTTATAAGAGATAAATATCCTACCTTTATCCCCTCATATAACATCTAAAAAAAGATTAGTTTAATTGTTTTTAGCAATATTTCCGATAATTGCGGTTTTAGATTTGAATACTTCGTTAGGTTTTAGTTTTTTCTCCACATTGTACCAGAGTTTTAACGTATTTCCGTCGTATTCGTTGTATGCTACGGAGTCGTCTATCCACCAAAAAAATCCTGAAGCTAAAATAGGTTGATTAATGGATTCTTGAACGAAATTTGACTTAAAACTTAAGAGCTCAACGCACATCTTTACTACTTTTATTACATTTTGGGAACAATTAATAATTTTTAAGCGTTTTAATAAATATTCTGAAACATTATCAATGCTATAAGAAATTTCTAACTCGATATATTTAATATCTTTAGTTCTTAGAGAAATTTTTAATTCTAGGCCTTTTCTTTTATTTGATATTTTATATCTCACAACATAAAAATCAATATTATATAATTGAACCATTTCGTTTTGAATTTTTAATGTTAAGCAAAACTCCTTTGAATTGTCAAGGTTTATGAAAACGAGATCAGGACCATAAATATATTTTGTTTTCCACACCATACGTTCGATTCGAAATATTCTATTAATTTTTTTTGTGTGGATTCTAATTGTATTTTCTGCCATCGATTATATATTAAAAATTATAAATTCATTAATCTTTTGAAATTTTTAATTGATAGTTATCATTTTAAATAATGACGCTTGTTATGGATAACATTGAAGAATTCTTAAGCTATATTAAATCTCAAGATTATTATACTGATCAAATAGTGCATATTCACCATATTCCTGCTAAAAATCCTAAATTTAGTATATTAAAAAAACCATTAAGAACAAGACTCCAACGGTGGCTTGATAATAATTCAATTAAATTGTGGAGTCATCAAGCTGACGCAATTAATAATATTCGCGAGGAAAAAAACACAGTAATAGTGACTTCCACTGCGTCAGGTAAATCTCTTTGCTATAATCTACCTATTCTTCAAACTATTTTAGAAAATCCTAAAACCACAGCCCTTTACGTGTTTCCTACTAAAGCTTTAGCAAGAGACCAATACTCTATATTATTGGATTTAATGGCAGAAACTAATATTAAACAAACTAGAGTCGGTATATATGATGGAGACATAGAGCCAAATGATAAAAGACAAGTATTATCAAACGCAAATATTGTAATTACAAATCCTTACGGGCTTCATTTCTATTTACCATGGTTTAAAAAAAAATGGGGACGAATCTGCCAAAACTTAAGATATGTAGTATTAGACGAAATTCACGTTTACAGAGGAGTGTTTGGTTCTAATTTTGCGCTATTAATAAGGAGATTGAAAAGAATTCTTGAATTTTATAAGGTAAAACCCATTTGGATTTTGTCTAGTGCGACTATAAATCATGCTAAAGAATTCGCAGAAAAACTTATAGGAGAAAACTTTGTTGTTATTGATAAGGACGATTCTCCGTCTGGAACGAAAAAAGTTTTATTATGGAACTTGCCATACGATAAAATTTCTAACAAATATCGTTCTGCACACCAAGAAACCAAAAATCTTTTTATAACCCATCTTGCTTATAAAGATGGGCTGCAAACTCTAACTTTTACTTTATCTAGAAAGATGGCTGAACTTCAAGCTATTTGGACTAGAAAGGCATTACCTAATATAAGTGATAAAATTTATAGTTATAGAGCGGGCATAAGTAAAAAAAGTAGAAGAGAGATTGAGACCAATTTTAAAAAAAAGAATATAATAGGAATTAGCTCTACAAACGCTCTAGAATTAGGAATTGATATTGGATCTTTAGACGCTACAATTTGTTCGGGATTTCCGGGTACAGTCTCTAGTTTTCGACAACAAATAGGGCGCTCAGGCAGAGGAGAAGAGTTATCAATCTCAACCCTTATTCCTATGGAGAATCCTTTAGATTTATTTTATATTCACAATCCAGAAATTTTATTTGGACCAATAAAAGAAGAGGTGCTGTTCACCTTACAAAATAAATATATTATTAAAAACCATTTAGCTTGCGCTGCCAAGGAAATTCCTATAACTATTGACGATTTTAAAAAGTTTGAAATACAAGATAAGGAGGTATTTCGTAAATTTCTGAAGGATTTGATAAAAGATTCGTTGATGATGAAAAGAGGCGAGAAATATTATTGGAAAGGAAGTTTCTATCCAAATGAGAAATATGGATTGAATTACCTCTCTGATCGAACCTATAAGATAATCTTAAGGACTAAAACAAGAGAAGAATTCTTAACGAGTGAGGACGAAAGTTATGTCTTTAGAGATTTACATTCTGGAGCAGTATATCTTTACGAAGCTGAAACTTACATTGTGGACGAGCTGGATTTGGACGAAAAAAGAGTATATATCACTAAGGCAGATGTTGATTTTTACACTCAATCTTTAAAACACACCAATATAACTGTTATTGACGTAATGTCTGAAAAAGAAACGGGTCCAAATAAATGTATTAAAGCTTTTTATGGGAGAGTTAAAGTGGAGCACGAATATTATTCGTATAAAGTAATTGATACGTTAACTCAAGAAATACGACATCGATTTCCCTTAGAAGAGATTCCATTAATAGAATTTGAAACTCAAGCTTTATGGTTTTTAGTACCTTATGAATTTCAAAAAGAGTTGGAATTAGAAAATTACGATCTTGGGGGTACAGTTCACGCCATAGAACACGCTATCATAGCAATAGCTCCTGTATTGGCTCAAATATCTCGGTGGGATCTCGGAGGGCTTTCAATGGATTTTGATCCGATCAAACAACAACCCATTATCTATATATACGACGCTTACCAAGGTGGTATTGGAATTTCAGAATCATTATATCATAATTTATACGATTTACTTAAATTAACTTACGACTTAATAAAATCTTGTAGCTGCGATTCTCCTAACGGTTGTCCAGGTTGCTGTCTCTCTCCTAAATGTGGGTCAAATAATGAACCACTTGATAAAATGGGAGCATTATTCTTACTGAAAAAGCTTCTTGATATTAAAAACCAATATTAAAATCTGGAATTGACAACTTGCTTTTATTTAATAGATTAAGTGATATAAAAAGATATTTTTATCAATATGTACTGTTTTAGACTGATATTTTTAATGTAATTAATTTTTTTATGAAAAAGT
>JBHLLE010000197.1:0-1779 GCA_048885945.1 Candidatus Hermodarchaeota archaeon
TATATCCCAAAATGGTTGTTATTTACGATATTTCCCGAAATGTTGTTATTATTACAAGAGGATAATCCTATCCCATAATCGTGTAATATTATCCCCATCCAAGTGTTGTTACTTGCGGTGTTTCCAGAGATAGTGTTATAATTACTCTCATATAAAGCTATCCCATCTAGAGCGTTGTTATTTGCGGTGTTTCCCGAAATGGTGTTATTATTACTTTCCGCTAAAATTATACCAAAATAATTGTAAGATGCATTATTACTAATTAATGTTCCATTACTGACTCCCTGCAATTTAATACCTGCATCATCCTCCCCATCCCAATACCCTGAATTATAGACCGTACAATTTTCAATTTTGAAGTATACGTTGGAATTTTCGATCAAGATGCAACTGTCCGAACCACCGCCATCTATTATCAAATCTTCTATAACATATGGCTCTGAATAAGTACCATTACCCGTACAATTTCCCGCATTTCTAAAATCAACCCACCCTGAATTATTGATTATATGAATTTTTCCTGATGTTGCTGAGATTTTTAGATTTTCCTTATCTAAATTAGTTACATCGCTGGTGCCCGTAATCAAACTTGGATTAACGGTACTCACTGGTGCTAAAGCGAAAAGGATTCCTAAAGTAATTAAAATTATTATTTTTGATTTTGCATTTGATTTCATATTGGTCTTATAATAAAAATTTATTTTTGGATGTGATTTCGTTTTAGTTTCTCCAAAATTTGATTTGTGATGTATATTTGTCAAATAATTAATTATTCTAATACCTTAAAAAAGTATTTTTTGAACATTCTGTTCAGAGATTTGAACAATTCAAAACGCACCACTTGCACGTAATATATGATTAGCCATATCTTAATCACAAACCATTACAAAAAGTAAAAAGATTTTAAAAATAGAGCTAGTAATTTCCTATTTAACAATAATTTGTCCTAGACATTGTCTGCCTCTAAAGTAAAAAAACAGACATCGATTTTAATCCTAACATCTAAAAAATAAAAAAAATTAAAAAAAAAAATAGGTTTGTGGAACAACCCTATTCTAGTAGAAATTACTTCATATATTTTTTCTTTAGGAATATTGCAGTTATCGCTGCTATCACACCAATTACACTAATAAACAGTAATAAATCATAACCAGAAATTGCTGGTTCTTCTCCATCTTCTCCATCTTCTACACCATCTCCATCTTCTATATCATATTTCACCAAAACCATATCCTCATATCCCTCCCCGAAACTTTCTGTGTATCCCGAAAGATATACATTGTCAGACGAATTTACTGCCACTCCCCAGCCGTAATCATCATCAGTTCCGCCCCATGTGCGATGCCATTGCTGCACACCAGAACTGTCATATTTCACCAGAACAAAATCATTAAACGTTTCGGCACTCCATGTGTATCCAGTAACATACACATTGTCAGACGAATCAAATGCCACTCCCGTACCTCTATCATAGAAAATCCTGCTCCATGTGCGATTCCATTGCAGCACACCAGAACTGTCATATTTCACCAGAACCAAATCAGAATCTACCGCTCCGAAACTTTCTGTTCTTCCCGAAACATACACATTGTCAGACGAATCCACTGCCGCTCCCAAGCCCTCATCCTCACTACTCCCACCCCATGTGCGATTCCATTGCAGCACACCAGAACTGTCATATTTCATCAGAACCAAATCAGAATCTCCCTCCCCGAAACTATATGTCCATCCCGAACGATACACATTGCCAGACGAATCCACTGCCACTCCCCAGCCAGC
>JBHLLE010000197.1:1879-6875 GCA_048885945.1 Candidatus Hermodarchaeota archaeon
CAGACGAATCCACTGCCACTCCCCAGCCAGCCTCATCATCAACTCCGCCCCATGTGTGATTCCATTGCTGCACACCAGAACTGTCATATTTCACCAGAACCAAATCAGAAAAAAATCCCGGGTCGAAACTACGTGTCCATCCCGAAATATACACATTATCAAACGAATCCACTGCCACTCCCCCGCCAATATCCTCACTGCTCCCGCCCCATGTGCGATACCACTTAACCGTAGCTGAATTGCTTGCAGCTAAAAAAGGGAATATGATGCTAAAATACAAGATTACTATTAATGCCATTAAAAAGGTTTTTCTATTTTTCATTTTTTTCACTTTATTGTATAAAAATATTTGTTGAAAAATTTATTATTCTAATAACTAAAAAAAGTATTTTTTGAACACTCTGTTCAGAGATTTGAACAATTCAAAATTATCTTATAATTTTTTCTAAGAAGGGGCATTTTAAAGCAGGGGAAGTTGAATTCCTTTTCAATAAACTTTTTTTCTGGGAATTTTTATAATTTAAACCAATAATTTTTATATTTCTTAGAGGGTTTTTTATCATATATTTTTTCATAATTTTTCACTTAATGATTTAAATGCGTTCACGCAAACCTTTTATAATTTTTTGGCCTGCTTATTTTGATGCAAAAAAGAGCAGAGCCGAAGGAAGGCGTATTTCTAAAAAATTTGCCATTGAAAGAATGAGTACCGAAGCACTCCTTAAGGCTGCAAGGCGATTGGGATACAAAGCTCAACTTGAGGTAGGTTATAAATATCCAAGAACATGGTGGGACGATCCAGGAAGAGTAATAGTAGATATCAAGGGAAAGAAAAAATCAAAAGTGATGCTAGAGATAGCAAAAGAAATTAGAAAAATGCAAACAAAGAATTAGAACTAACAAATGCACGAATTTTCATTCGCCTATAATATTTTTAAAGTAGCCGAAGCTACTGCATTGAAATATAATGCAAAAAAGATTTCAGAAGTTTTTCTTGAAATTGGAGAATTAACATTAATTGTTCCTGATCTTCTTCGACGATCATTTGAAATTGCCACTAAGGGTTCAATAGCAGAAGGAGCAACGTTAAATATTAAAATTCTTCCAGGAAAAATTAAATGCCGAGAATGCAATAAAAATTCGGAAGTATCTCTAACAAGAGAGGCGCAGTTAACAGGTCTTCAACTTTTTAAGTGTAAACATTGTGGGAGTAACAATACTGAGATAATAGAAGGTAAAAAAGCAAACGTTAAAAACATTAAAATTCAAGAAAAATAATTAAAACTAAATTTATCTTTAATTAGAAATTACTGAAATGTTCATCAAAATTTAGGAATCAAAATTTGAGGGTATATAAAGGCAAAATTTAAAAAGGTTAAGATTAAGCTACTAAATTTTAAATTAATACAGCATTTAAAATTCCATCCTGACCAGGGCGTGAAGTGATTTTTGCATTTCCTAATTCTGTTTCAACAACAGCTCCTTTAGTTAAGATATGCCTACGATTTAAGTCTTTTGAAGCAGCATTGCTCTCAAAGTCTATAATCCTTACCTTAGATGTTTTATTTGTATTAGGATCTGTTACATTTATAAACTGAGAGGAAAATAGTTTTAATTTTATATTTCCGCCCATGACCCGTTGTTTCTTTTTCTTCTCTTCCCCTATTGTAGTATCAATTGTTGGGCGTTCAAGTTCTCTTTTCCTTTTTTTCCTAAAATGCTTGTATTTTTTTCCAGTAAATTTCTTTATACTCCGAGCTTGGCTTCTTGCCATAAAACATGAACCAAAATTAGTCTAATCTATTATTTTTGATAAGAAAGGATATCTTTAAAATTTTTTTAAAAATCTACATTAATTATGATTTATTAAAGTAAAATAAATATAGAATCAATTTTTATTTAAATTAAACCACTTAATTTGTTATTGATCATAATAGAACTTTCCTACTTAAAAATGACTGAAAACAATTTAAATCCCTACAATTTAGATCAAGAGACGATTGATAAAGCATTACAATCTGGAACTACTACAGTAGGTATTATTGTTAGTGATGGAGTCATTCTGGGTACTGAATCTCAAGCAACTGCAGGTTACACAGTAGCTACTAAACAAGCACAGAAATTATTTGAAATAAATAATTATACTGCTGCAACTATTTCTGGTGGAGTAGCTGATTGTCAATATGTTATTAATCAACTTATTGCTTTATCTCAATTAAGAGAAGTTGAAGAAGAGAAAGTCCCAGAACCTAAATATATAGCAAGTATTACACGGAATATTCTCTTTTCAGGAAGAACTTATTTTCTTTCTATGATGATTGTAGGGGGATATTCTCTAAAAGAAAATGCTGGAAAACTTTATGGTATCGATCTCTTAGGTACTCTTTACGAAGAAGATAAATTTATTGCATTTGGGTCGGGTTCTCCGTTTTCAGTAGGTGTTTTAGAAGCTGATTGGAAACCTAATATGACAACAGAAGAAGGGATCGAGCTTTTAAAAACAGCAATCTCAAGTTCTCGAGAAAGAGATGCTGCGTCTGGATTTAAAATTCAAATAGGTGTCATAGATAAAGAGGGTTTTAAACAAATTCAATAAACATTTAATTTTTGATCTTAACCTCTACTTGCATGAATTTATCCTTAAAAAGAATATAACCATTTAGTTTCTTATTTCTAGCATTCATTATTACCCAGATTTGATTTTTAAATGCATTATTACCGCAATTATCTAAAAATCTCATATTGGTAAAATCAGTTTCACTAGGATAAGTACCACCAGGATGAGAATGAAAAATACTAATTAGGCGTAAATTATGTTTTTGAAAAGCTTCTTGGAAAATTTGGTTCAATTCCTCAAGGTTATTCATAAGAAAAGCAACCGGACTATTTTGATTGGATTCTATACAATTAAATTTTTTCCCAACATAGTGATATTGGTATTCCCCCTTATAATCTATTTCTTTAACATCTCCAAAAACTAATCCACAGGCTTCATTAGGACTAGCACTTTTTACGCATTCAATCAGTTGATTAAAGAGTATATTATTTAAAATTAGTTTAATATCTTTTTCGAATTTAATGGTTCTCAAACCTTTTCTCTCTAATTTTAAATTAACGTTAATGCAGCATTCAATGCTGCTAACCTTGCTTTTTCTGGATTATCGCCTAGCCCAATAATGATAACATCATTTTTTTCGAAAAATATCTTTTCAGCTGTATTTTTATTTTGTAAATTTTCGATATAATTTTGAATTGTCTTACTTATTCGTGAATGACTGTTATTAGCGTCAGATAAAGACCCTGAGGGAAATACTAGGCTATCTCCATTATAAATTAAACATGTAGCACCAATACCATCTACTTTTATTACTGCATCTCTTTGAGCAATACCATTAGTAATCTTATTACCACTATTTTTCACCTGACAAACATAAGAATTTACATCTTCAGTTTCAATAATAATTTCTTTTAATATCTTCAAATCACCTTCTTTAAGAAAAGGAATATGACTTTTAATTTTATTCAAATATTTTAAACCTTTTTCTGTTAGAATATGTCCTTTTCTTTGGATTTCAGATTTACTCTTAGAAATTTCATCGGGAACGGTTATAAAACCAATATTTTCTTTCAATTTTTTAATTAGAGACCTAGCAGTGCCAGAGCCAATTAATAATTCTTTTTGCAATCGATATCTCCCAAGACCTTCCCTATTTTCTCCAAAAACAAGTAAAGCTAATATTACATGAACTTTCTCAAATGTGGGTTTTATTGTTGTACTTTCAAATAACTCGTTTAATTCTTGAAACATTATTACATTCAAGTATATTTAATTAATAAATATAAAAAAAAATGATGTTTAAAAAAAAATAAAATTTAAAATGTAATTACATTAATTATATAGTAAATTATAAATCAGTTCAGAATTCCACAATTACAAACTGAAAATAAGACATGGATGATAAAGAGAAAGAAACAAGCCCAAGCGAAGTACAAGATTTAGTAATTTTTAAAACTAAGATTGAATATGAAAGAGAGGAAAAAGACAAATATCTATTTGAATCAATCGACCAAGAAGATAAAATTAAATTAGAATATGATTTTAAACCTTTCAGTGGTCATTATCTTTACGCAATTTTATTAAGTAACCAGAGTTTAGCACCTATAACCGATGTTAAGATTAAAATTAAATATCCTGAATTTTTAACTCTTACTAGATGTACACCTCCAACCATTCATGTTCCTCCTTCTGTTGAACAAAGAGGATCAAAACAAATAAATTTAGAGTTTGATGAATTTAATGAAAATAGTAAAAAGCAAATTAATTTACACTTTGCTCCTTTATCATTAAAACATGTAGGGGAGTTAAGAGCTATTATCACCTATGTCAACAATAAAGATTTCGTAAGGGTTCTTAATTCAGAACCAGTAGAAATCAGAATTAATAAATTAAATATAACACCTAAGATAATACCTAGTTTTCAACTAAAGAAGATTCTGCAAATACCTGGTATTAAAAAAGCAATTAAAAGTTTTGGGGTTGGAAGTCCCGTCGATTTAGATATATATTTTAATATTATTGAACAAATCCTTAGAGCTCATAACTTTCAATTAATTGCTAAAGATCTCGATAATAAGATAATTTGGTATTTAGGGACTGATTTGGAGTCAGGAGAAGATATATTACTAATTGGGCAAATTGTAATAAATAAAGTAGAAGTTATTTCAGCTTCTCAAAATCACCAAGTTATTATCTCAATTTTAACTCAAATATCAAATGATTTTAAAGAACGTGTTTTAAGAAGAGGAATTATCCCTTCAATAGATCATATCTTCGATTTAGAATGCAAATATTGTGGCGCTGTCTTGCCTTATTTTCCCAAAAAAGGAGAACATATAGAATGTGAAAAATGTAAATATGGTCAAATAGTATGGTAAGCAGTATTACTAACTAAAATATTATCTGATTGTTTTAGCAAAAAATAAAAAATGGATTAGA
>JBHLLE010000198.1:0-6853 GCA_048885945.1 Candidatus Hermodarchaeota archaeon
TTATTAATATTATCTTGATGGGTAAAACAATCTCGTGGCTTAAGAAAATGAGAAGAAAAGAACCTAAAAAAAACTTGGCAATTGTTAATTGTTCAATCATTAATGGTAATAAAGATAGTGAGATTATAAAAAATGGTATAATATTAATAAAGAATATTGTAGAAGAAGGAGAAACTCCTGGTTTAATAGCTAGTTTAGGAAAAGAGGATGAAATTGAAATTCCGAAGGATTATAAAACTATTAATTTAAAAGGGAAATTCATTCTCCCAGGATTAATAAATGCTCATTGTCATATTTTTGGAAGTGGCAAACCTACCAAATTAATGGAAATCGATACAGATACGTTAAAAAAATTAGCTAAAATTCTCGAGACGCCTATAGGAAAATTCTACATGATGAGAGCTATGAGGAAACATGCTTTAACAGCGCTCAATGCAGGAATAACTACTTTAAGATCAATGAGCGAACCATTATATTTTGATATAAAAATCCGTAAGCAAATTGAGAAAGGGAAATTGAAGGGACCTAGGCTTCTTTGTGCTGGAAAAGGTATATGCCCTACTGGCGGTCATGGAGAGCATTTTGGCTTTGCCGTAGATGATACTGGCGAGATTAGAAAAGCTGTTAGGCGTAATATTCGAAGCGAAGTTGATCATATCAAAATTTTAAGTACTGGTGGCGTAATGGATGCTAGAATGATTGGTGAAGCAGGACGACCTCAAATGACTATTGAAGAAATTCAAGACGCTTGCTTCGAAGCACATCGTGCAAATCTACTTGTTGCAACGCACTGTGAAAGTACTGAAGGTATGCGAGAGGCATTATTAGGAGGTGTTGATACGATTGAACATGGTGCAGAAATAACTGATGATTTCGTTGATTTATTTAAAAATAATCCAAAATCACTTCGAGGATATACTGCTTTAGTACCCACATTATCCGCTGGAATGGGATTATCAACGCTTCCAATAAAAGAAACAAAAATTACTCAAATTAAGTACGAAAATGCTAAAATTATCGAAACAGGAATGATAAAAGGATTACAGCGCGCTTATCGTGAATCCATCAGATTTGGAGTGGGAACAGATGCTTCAGTTCCCTATGTTCCTCATTATGAACTTTGGAAAGAATTAAAGTATTTAACGAAATACACAGGTATGTTAAATCAAGAAGCAATATATTATGCTACAAAAAACAATGCTGAAATTATTGGTGTTGGGGATATTACTGGAAGTGTTGAACAGGGAAAATCAGCCGATCTTCAAGTTGTTGATGATAATCCATTAGAGGACTTAGATAATTTAAGTAAAATTTCAATGGTTATCATAAGAGGGCATATTATTAAAAATCCCAAAGTGAAAAAAATTAAGAAATTAAAAGAAATTGAACCTTTAGAATTATAAATTTTTTATTTTATATTCAATAATTTAGCTGCATTATCACCAAGAATCTTTCTTTTAAAACCTTTAGAAATTGGTAATGCATCAACTGCAGGAACAATTGTATTCCACTGACATAAAGGATAATCTGAACCAAAAAGCACTTTGTGTTCAATACTATAATCCCTATATGCGTCCCATGGAAAATATTTGTACAGTTCAGGATGAGCTGAAATGTCAACATAAACATTATTATGCCTTAAAACTACAGAATACGTATCCCAAAACCATGGCGTACCCATATGTCCGATAATTATCTTTAAATCGTCGTGTCGTAATGCTAATTCATCGATTAACATAGGATGTCCATATTTAGCAATTGATCCTTTTGTAGAAACTTGATGTCCTCCATGTGTCCAAAGTATTACATCAGAATCCACCATTTTCTTCCATAAGGAATCGTATTTTTTATCTGAAATATCAAACTTCTGTACGGGGGGAACAAGTTTTATACCTTTTAATTCTAACGAATTGATTGCGTAATCTAACTGATCCATTGCATCTTCAGCGGGAACATCAACACACCCAAATCCTATAAATCTTTCTGGATATTCCGCTTCTAAATTAGCAATATCATCATTTGTAGCTATGCAAATTCCATACGCAGTAGTTATATTGAATGAGACAATTACTGATTTATCAATTGAAAACCTATCCATTAAGGAAAGATAATCCTTGATAGAAGTTTTAGTGGCAACTACATTTAAAAAAGGACGCATTCTTTTCCGTTTTTTTGTTCCTTCACCCCACATCACATCTGCCACTTTATCTAAATCTGGCCATGTTATTTCTTTACAAAAAGGATGCACATGCATATCAATAATCAATATTTTTACACCTTAATTTAATTACAACTATAAGTGTTAATATCTCATAATGCAATAACTTTTCATATTTTAAATTAGTTTATTTTTAACCTAACTATTATTTATTCCTAAGAAAAAAAAGAAGAGAAAATTTAAATTTCATTATTCAGCAAGTTTATATTCGTAATAGTTTCGATCTAGTAATAAGAACGGTATAATTGATAATACTTCTAATATTGCCATAAATGCAAATAACGATCCAAAAATGAACAGAGTATCTGAGGTAATCTGGGAGACCGTATTAAACCAAACTCCAATTATAATAAATCCTAATATCGTACCAATGTTTATAATTGATACTAATAATGCAAAAAATGTGCTAATCATATCGGGATATTTTTTCGCATACTGTCCTGCTAAGGCAGAATAAGCTGCCCAGTACCAAGCACTTGCAGTACCTATCAGAAACGCGATGATTAATAGGATAGGAATAGGTACGGGTAATAATATTAAAAATAGAGAGAATATATATAGTAAAAGTCCTAATATAATAGCTAATCTCCTCGATTTTTTATCTGCAATTATACCTGCTACTATTGAACCAAATATTATACCAAGACTAATAATAAGCGTTATAAAAGCCTGATATTCGTATATGCTGACATCTGCGTAAGTTGTTACTCTTGCACCTTGAGGATTCACAATTCCCATTCGAATTAAAATATAGAGTGCTAAAAAGGTATACACAACTCCACCAACTATTTGTAGAAGAAAAGAAAAACCAAATAATTTCCAATGTTCTTTTTTTTTTAAAATATCTTTAAAAGTTGTTTTAATTTTCGGAATCATAATCGTGTCAATATCTTTGATGAGAAGTGACAACAATGAAAAAGATAGCATGATCACTCCAAATCCAATAAAAATGAACTCAATTGGTATAAAGACCAAAAAAATCAATATAACCGGACCACCAAAAATTATCCCAAAAGCTCTTAAACCCCAGCAAAATCCCTGCGTCCTGCCTAATTCACTTTTCGGACAAATATCAAGAAGGAATCCATCTAATGCTGTATCACTAAAATAAATACAAGTAGAAATAATTATACCAGTAATTATAAATAAGCTAATTGCCGCATTTGCAGTCGTTGGTATAATAAAAGAAACTATAATCCAAATTAATCCCCCAATAATTGATGGAATTATAATCCAGGGTTTACGCCTACCTAATTTATTTACGCTAACCGAATCAGATATTATTCCATAGATTATTTTGAAAGCAGTCGGTAATAGAATTATAGATAACATAAATGCTAAAGCCGCTGAATTGACTGAACCATATTTAGTTAATAAATATACTGGAATAACCATAGAAAAAATACTGGTATATACTCCTTGAGTAAAGTAATTTACTCCAAATATTCCTGTATAAATTGATTTATATTCGTAGTGATTATTTGTCATGATTATTAACTATTTTAATTTTAAATTTAAAAATACATTAATTTTATACAATTTAAATTTTTAATATTAGAGTTTATTAAAAATATTCTTAATAAGTGGTTGTTTTCTTTTCAAATAATTTCGCGATTTCTGAATTAATATTAAATTAAGGGGGAATGGAATTAAATAAATCTGATTTAAAACCACTTGATTTAAGAATTAGTTTAGCT
Source organism: Candidatus Hermodarchaeota archaeon (assembly GCA_048885945.1). GTDB lineage: Archaea > Asgardarchaeota > Lokiarchaeia > Sigyniarchaeales > SOKP01 > LW40-45. The sequence goes on from JBHLLE010000198.1 coordinate 3,916, forward strand.
TGATTCATAATATTTTCTATAAATTTATTAATAGAAATTATCTTTTTCTGATGAAATATAGCAGTAGAAGGAGTTTTTATGTCTCTTGAGTTAAAATCGTAAATTTTTTGACGATATTTTCCTTCAAAGATATTAACATTTAGCCATTTTTGCTTAAGATTTTCGGTTACTGGACATTCCTTGGTGACTATTAAAGCAGTACCAAGACACACAGCTTCTGCACCCATCATTAAAGCTCCAATAAATCCTCTAGCGTCCCCAATACCCCCAGCTGCGATTATTGGGATCTTTAATAGACTTTTTGCAGATGTAATATTAACTAAGGTTGAATGTTGGAGAGGATGTTTTGCGCCTCCCCCTTCTAATCCTACTAGAGTAATAGCATCAGCACCAGCTTTCTCAGCAGAAATAGCATGATTCAGTAATGCGCATTTATGAAACCAATGACCCCCTGCTTCTTTAATTCTTTTTCCAATAAACGATGCTTTATAAGCAGAAGTTGTAAAAGCATCAACACCTTCATTAAGTCCTATTTCTGCGTATTTTAGGTAATCTTCTTCGCTAAGTTGGCCATGGGGTGTTTTTACTCCTGGGGGAACTATAGTAATATTAATACCAAATGGTTTATCTGTAAGGGCTTTTATATTCTGTAATTCTATTCTGAATTTTTCTAAATTATAATTTAAAGCAGTAATGATTCCTAAACCTCCGGCATTAGAGAAAGCTGCGGCAAATTTTCCTGTTCCCAATCCGGCAAAAGCTCCCATTATGAGGGGGTATTTAGTTTTTGTCATTAAATTTATTCGGGTTCTCCATATCATAAATAATCAACTCAGTAAATCTAATTAAGGAATTTTAAAAATACGAATCTAGTGTTTTTTGGGTTTTTATAAAATTAATTAATTTACTGCTTTTTTTCCAGTATTTCAAATCAAGTATTAATCCTTGAGCCATTTTATTAATAGCATTGTCGAGATTATCCGAGATTTCCGGGAGAGAACATTCTAACGCGTTTTTTACCGTTTCTCTTATCACCCAAACTCCAAGAGGTACGAGATATCCTGAAGAGACTTCTCTAAATATTAAGATTCTCGCTTGCTTTCTAATTTTGTACAAATATTCACATACTGCTTTACGTGCTGCATAATATGCACCAGTTATATTATTTGCATAGCTTTTTCTACCTCTGTAAAATTCATAGTCCGTCATAATTTGAGGTTTGAGATGTTGATTATTACCATTTAAAGAAATATTCCATAATGAATTCGGTGCCCACACTTCATTCATTTCATATGTAAATTTGCCGGGAAATAAAAGAATTTTAAAATGATTATCTAGATACGTTGCTTCAAAAATTCTATAATCGTTTATTTCCGGAAATTTCTTTATTTCTTCAATTAATCTCTTTGAAATCATATCGTCTACCGCAGTAATTGCCCATCGCGTTGGGACTAATTTTCGTCTAGGTTTTTCGCCTAACAATCCCGCAGAGAACACTCTCATAATTGACGATAGTGGTACATGCCCTTTCATATAAAGGTGCTCCGAGATTGCTTCCTCAGCTTTTAAATCCGTATCAGAAACACAGTATTCTACTTTAGGATGCACTTTCACATTTTCTACGATTCGTATATGTTTCGTAATTCCCGATGGACCAACAGGTAATGCGTGATTATCGGTAATTAGATGGAATCTTAATTTATCTAATTTTGTCTCTGTGTCAACAGGACGAGCTGCCATGGAGAGTTCTTGTGAAGCATCTAATAATTTCTGATTTTTTATTAATGGGGTTTTTTTTATTTGTTGCTCGCCAATTTTTACATTTACTTTAAAATTACTTCTTACTAAACTACTCCTATATCCAATAATATCAGTTATTTCTTTGCCATACCATAGTTCAGGAGCGTCAAGGATATGAAAATCATCTAAGTTAAGATTTGATTTGATCTCTTTAAATGGAACTAATGGACCAATAGCCACATTAGGATAATTATATCTTCCCACAAAAAAACCAGGAGGACTTGCGCCAAAAATTTCCACGTCTCGGAGTGATTTCCCAATTTCAAAAGGAACAATTGATTTCAAGATTGATTTCTTAAATAAAATAGGACACGTCTTTTTACCACATAGCAACCTTGCACCTTTGCACCTAAGGCAAATGTTTTTTTCTGTTGGAGGGCGTACCACTTTTCTCTCGCTTAGCTAAAAATATCTATGATAAATTTATTATTGATTAGTATAAAAAAAGAACAACTGCTTAAATTTTTAATAATTATAAAAAACAAAAAAAAAGTTAAGAATTTTAAAAATTATTGTCTTATTTTTTTCCAACCAATAACAATAGAAATTGAGCAGATAACAGCTATAATAAGAATCAAATCATATCCAGGAATTTGAACAACTTGAGGTTCTTCATCATCATCGTCATCGTCGCCACCACCACTAATAGGAGCAGAAGTACATCTTTTTTTAGTTATGGGACAATTATCTTGTACACCATTCATAATATAAGGGGTTTCTCCTATCCCATCTCCATTTGAATCACAGCCTGTGTAGTCATCCCAATAATTACCAATGCTTCCATTATCCCATTTATTATCTCCTCCATAATTCATGGCGTTAATCTGGTTTCCGATAAAACTATTGCTATATATACTATTATTGTCGCTTAAAGAGCTTATATAGATACCATAAATTCCATTTCCTTCAATAATACTTTCTGTAATATTATTTTTATCACTTTGATAAATATATATTCCAGAATATGAGTTAAATGTAGTATTTATTAAAGAAATGGTATTATTATCAGAATAATATAATCCGATACCAATTGAGCATTGAGAAACTTCGATGTCTTTTATATTAGAATAACTACAGTTTAAAAGAATAATTTGTCCTGGATTCGTAAAATTCACAGGAATAAGCCCTACTTCATTAG
>JBHLLE010000199.1:0-6830 GCA_048885945.1 Candidatus Hermodarchaeota archaeon
AAAACATACGAAAAGAATTAGTTCAAAAAAAGTGGAATGACCAGGAATTAATATTTCGTAATCATGTACGAATCTTACGGGAAAATTTGGAAAAAGACAAACGATTAAGAGGAATTGAAGCTCACAAGAAAGAAAAAGAGCAAGAATTCTTAGAAGCATCTAAATTGAGTGAAATTGAAAAACCAAAAGAGGAACAAATCAAGGCTGCTCAAGATAAATTTTTAAAAGAGCGTGAAGATGAAAAATTTCAGCAAGAAATTGATGTTCTAGTCTCAGACACAGAGAAAAAAATCAGAGAATATGAGTTTGCCATAAGAAAAGGGGAATTCGAAAAAGAAGCGCCATATCAAGAAGTTATAGAAATCTATAATGATATTAAAAAAAAGTTAGAGAAGAAAGGTTGGAGACATCAATCCATAATTTATGCTGATAATATAAAAATACTAGAAGAAAAGAGAGAAAACGATAAAAGATTACGTGAAATTGAACTTCAAAAGCAACAAAAACAGAAAGAATATGAAAAGTTAGTTAAAACTAGAAAATCTGATAAAATTTTGGAAGCAGATTTAGAAAGGATGCAACAAATTGAAGATCAATATAAAAAAGAGCTTGAAGAAGAAGAATTTGAAAATAGAATCATGAGTCTAGCTAATAGAGCTAGTGAAATAGTAAGGAAATATGAATTAGAAATTAGAAAAGGAAATTTCGAGCAAGAATGTCGATATCCCGATGCAATAAAAATTTATGAAGATATACAAAACATGCTTATAGATAAAGGATGGGATAATGAAGCTAGAATCTACAGTTCAAGTATTAAGGTATTAAAAGAAAAATGGGAAAAAGATAGAAAATTGAGAGAGTTAGAAACTCAAAAGGAAATAAAAGCGAGAGAAATGGAAGAAATGCTAAAAGCACCGAAAATGACACCATCTCTCGATAAGGCTCAAATAAGAGAAGCTGAAAAAGGAGAAGAAAAAGCTCTCGTTGATGAGGGCTTTACTCTTATTGATAAAGCTGAGAAATTAGTAAAAGATTATGAATTAAAACTTAAATTCGAAAAAAATATTCTGGAACATGAAAGTCCTTATGAAGAAGCAATTTCTTTATATAGACAAGCTAGAGTTATTTTTCAAGACCAAGGGTGGGACAATGAAGCAAATAGCATGATTAATACAATTAATTTTTATAATGAAAAACTTAGTAAAGATCAAAAATTGCGCGATTTCGAAAGAAGAAAACTTGAGGAAGCAAAACTTGAAAAAGAACCAATTACTTTTGCTCCATTGATAGATAAAAAGCTTGTAGAAAAACAGAAGAGAGCAATGGAATTAGTAAAACAAAAGAAAGAACAAGAAAAATATTCAAATGAAGCTTTTAGACTAATTGATGAAGCTGAAAAACGAATAAAAAACTACGAATTGAAAATAAAGGACGGAACATTTCCAGATAGCCCATTTAAACAAGTCATTGACATGTATAGGGAAGCAAGAAAAATGTTTGAGGAGATCGGGTGGGATGATCAAGCAATCAGTCTAATTAATACAATTAATTTTTACAAAGAAAAAATGGAAGCAGATAATAAATTAAGAAATTTAGAGAAAAAGAAAATTGAAGAACAAAAGAAAGAAATGATAGAACAACAACGAATTATTGAAGAATATAAGAGAAAGCAAGAGGAAAAATTAAAACAACAGGCAGAAGAATTAAGATTAAAGCAAAAAGAAGAAATCATTTTTGAGGAGAGAAAACAAGAAGCATTTAAACTGATGGATCAAGCAAAAAGAGAATTAAATAACGATAATTTTGATAAAGCAATCGAATTATATAATAAAAGTGAAAAGATCTTTTCTGAAGTTAACTGGTTTGAAGGTCTTAAAATGGTGCAGGAATCAATTATCGTAATAAAGAAGAAGAAACAAGATTTTGAACTTATACAAAAAGCTATTAAAGAAGAAAAGGAAGAAAAAATACGATTAGAAAAGGAAATAGAAGCACAAATAGTTAAAACTAAAGAATTAGAGCGCCTTCAACAACAATTAAAAAGAGAAGAAATGATAAAGATTCAAAAACAAAAAGACAAAGAAAGAAAAGTTTCAAGAGAAGCTTATAATTTACTTGAGGAGGGAACTAAATTGGTTGAAGATAAGAGGTTTGATAAAGCATATGAAAAATATACTGCAGCTCAAGATTTATTTAATGAAATTGAATGGTTTCACGAGGTAAATCGAATTAGTACAGATCTTCTAATTACGCTTAAAAACGAAGAGCAGGAATATAATAGATATCAAGAATTAGAAAGAAAGAGAATGGAGGATGAAAAAGAACTTAAAAAGATGCTATATGAAACTGAGTTGCAAAGAAAAGAACTTGATAAATTATCTGTTAAGGAAAGACGTAAAAAATTACTTAAACTACAAGTTTCTGAAAAACTTAAAGAAAAAATAGAGGAAAATTTGGAAAGAGCTGACATTGAAATTAAAAATTACAATTATAATAAAGGAATTGTAATGTTTAAAGAAACAATAAATATGATGGAAAAAGTAGGGTGGGAACGAGAAATTTCCGAAATTAATAAACAGATTCATATTTTAAAGAATAAGAGCCATGTACCCCTGATTACCATCGAGAATTTTGAAGAAGAAGAAAATATTGATAACTTCAAATCCGCTTATATCGCATTAGATAAAGCTCATTCATCACTATTGAAAAATCGACTTATGAAAGCGATCTCTGAGTTAAATGAAGCGACTTATAACTTGGAAGAAACTAAAATTGGATTAAAGTACATTGACGAGATTCAAAAGAAGATTATCCAATTTAAAGGAGAAATAGATAAAATTAAAGCTAAGAAAGATATTTCAGATATATCCGGTATCGAACTTAAAGAAGATAAGCTTCCAGAATTATCATCTGAATTAGGATTTGAATATATGGATAAATGTAAAAAAGAAGAGAGGCGAAATAACTTTGAAAAAGCAATAGAATACGCAGATATAGCTAAAGAAATTTTTATTAAATTAGGATCTGAATGGTCTAATGAAATTATGAGAATAAACAGATATATCAATACTTTAGAAAATAAAGATATAGCAAGAAAAGAAGCTTTTAAGCGAAAAAAAGTAGAGATAGAACAAGAAGAAATGATCCTTAAAGAAGAAGAAGAAGATTTTAAAGCAAGATTAGAAGCTAGAAAAGAAGCACGAAGAAAAAGAATTGAAAAACTAATGAAAGAGGATTGAAATGATTGTTTTTGGATAATTTTTTCAAAATTTTAATTAAACAGATATTATTAAATTTCTAATTATGATTCCGTTTTTACGAATAAATGTAATTTATAAAAAATGAGAAAAAAAATAAAGTTAAATTAAGATTTTTTCTTGAAGTTCAGTTTCGACTTGAGACTCTATTAATGGGGGATTTTTAACAGATTCTTCTATGAGATATTCTGTTTTAATAAGGTCCCTAATCGCAACTCGTATTGCTTCACTTCGATTAGGAAATTTTCCTTCCGTAACAAGAAGTTCTAAAACCTTTATATAAGCTTCAGGTAAATTTACAGATATTAATTTCATTACTTAAATCACCAATTCTTTTATAAATTCGATATTAATATATATATGGAGGTGATATTTAAGAGTTCAGTGGAAATAGACCCATGTAATTCCGACAAAAATAAGTTTCACAAGATATATATATTAGGTCTAATATGTTACATATAATACATTATATAAAAATAGTAAATAAAAATTAGTAAAATAATAAATGGTGAAAAATAATTGTCTAATATTCAAGCTCAATTAAAAGAACACCTTAAAAATGGTCAAGATTGGGAAAAAATGGAAACTCCTGTAGATGGTGTATTTGTTGTGAAGATTCCAGCAACAAAGACTAGGCCAGCTTTATTACATTTAGAGGTGAATCCACTTACAGACGATGGAAAACCTATGAAAAGGAAAGGATTGTTTGTAGGAAGCAAGGAAATGTTAGTAAAATTTAGTGAAGCTTTAAGTGACGATAAAGTATATCAACTTATAGGAGAACTCGAACAAGTAAACCCAGAATTTAAAGGAGCGGGAGCTAAAAAAAAATTAAAAATGTAAAATAACTAATACAAATTAGTTAGTTTATTATTTATTTTTTTAGTTGATATAGAATAGTTAGTTTAAAATATAAAAATTTTTAATTAAAAAATATATTAAATATACAATCATCTGATTGTCTAATAAAAAGAAACAAAATATAAGGATTTGATTTAACTTGGTTGAGAAAGAATGTATAAATTGCGGCGGAAAAAATTTTAGAATTGTTCACGATGAATGGATGCGAAGAACATTTAGGTTTGTTGAACAAGGGACATTGGAGATGTGTGAAGGATGTGGATGGAAATATCTAATATGTAAACAATGTGGTGGTCTCTTTACGCGCGTACATCCTGCACTTGAAGCATGGGAAGTTAATCAAAAGTGTCCAAATTGTGGTTATGAAGATCCAGAAGTTAAAGCGTGGGATGGCGTTTCCGCACGTTAAATGAAAAAATATTTAAAATTTACGATTATTTTTTAATCAACTTTTTCTATTTTATAATTACTTTACTGATTCTAAGTAATTTATAAAACCATTATCCCATTTATTAACATCTTTTGGATGATATTCTTTTATCTGAAACGATTTTTCAACTATTTTCCTTATTTCGTAAATGTCTTTTATTTTTCCAAAGGATAGAGCTTGAACTAAAATATTACCTATTGCTGTTGCTTCAGAAGGTCCCGTTTTTACGGGAATATTTAAAGCGTTTGCTGTAAACTGATTTAATACGACATTTTTACTCCCTCCACCTATAATGTAAAGAATTTTTATTTTTTTATCGGTTAAATATTCCATTTGAGAAATAGTTTGTTTATATCTAAAAGCTATAGATTCTAGAATTGTTCTTGAAATTTCACCTATAGTTTTGGGAGGATTTTGATTATGATTTAAACAAAAAGTTTCAATTGCGTCAAGCATATTATCAGGATTTAAAAAAATTGAATCGTCAGGATTAATAAAGAATTTGAAAGGTTTAGAACTATTAGTTTTATTTAAAATATCTTCCCAATCTAAATTTGGTTTTTCTATGTTCCATATTTTTTTACACTCTTGAATTATCCACAAACCTGTTATATTTTTTAAGAATCTTATAGTGTTGTCAATACCCCCCTCGTTAGTAAAATTAAATTTTAAAGCTTTATCATTTATAATCGGTTCTTTTACTTCAATGCCAATAAGACTCCAAGTGCCAGAACTTAAATACGCCCATTCACCTTCTTTATATTTATTCATATCAACAGGCACTGCTGCAACCGCTGATCCCGTGTCATGACATAAAGGCGCTATTATTTTTGTATCTTTATTTAATCCTACCTCGTTAACAATATAATCTTGCACATTTCCTAAAATAGTTCCAGGTTTTACTATTTGACAAAACAGTTCAGGTTGAATGTTGATTTTATTTATTAATTCAAAAGACCACTCATTTTTTAGAGGATTATATAATTGAGTAGTTGTGGCTGCTGAATATTCTGTAACTTTAATTCCAGATAAAAGAAAATTAAAATAATCAGGGATCATCAAGAGTTTTTTTGCTATTTTTAACTCTGGTGATTGATTTAATACCATGGAAAATAATTGAGTGGATGTATTTATTGGTAGAATTTGAATGCCAGTTTGTTTGAATATATATTCTTTTGGTATGGTTACTAACATCTTATCCAATATATAATCAGTACGATGATCTCTATAGGTGTGAACTGGTCCGGCAAGTTCGTCATTTTTATTTAGAAGAACATAATCAACACCCCAACAATCTATTCCGATTGATTCCAATTTTGGCCCAAATTTTTTAACGAATAATAATAATGATTTTTTTATTTCAGAAAATAAATACAATAAATCCCAATAAATTGAATTTTTAATTTGAAAACCTTTATTAGGAAATCTGTGCAACATAATTAAGCTAAGATCTTTATTTTTATTCAATATTCCTACAATTGCTCTTCCAGAAGAAGCTCCTAAATCAAATGCTAAATACTTCAAATCACTATTTATCATTATTCCAAATATGTAATTGCGTTTTGTAAATTAAAATTATGTTTAAACGCGAAAAACCAATGATGTTAAGTCCCTGATTTCTTATAATTATTTAAATTAATATTTCTTTTTTTGCTTTTTATGGTACTAAATTACAAAAATAAAAATTTATAAAATATATTTGAATAAAAATTACATACGTTTATTCTATTATTAAATTATTCGTAAGAAAATTTAAATTAAGATAAAATTAATATAATTAAAATGTAATTACATATTATTTTCGATGGCAAATCATGGGAATTAAGATTGAAATTGCTTCTCCTAATGAAATTGACGCATTAAGAGAGTTTACTAAGCAATTAGTTGAAGACCTTAGTCAATCATTCGATTCAAAGCGTTTTGATTGGGGTATACGAAGAAGATTGTATGATCCACTACAAAGACATGGTATTTTAATAGCAATTGATGAAGATGATAACGAGATAGCAGGGATGATTATAGCAGAACTAAGAATAGATCCATTTGGATTATCGGAAGGATACATCAAACAGTTTTTCTTAAAACCAAAATATCGAGGAAAAGGAGTTGGACAACTTCTATTAGAAAAAGCCTTAGACCATCTGAAAAAGATTAAAGTTGAAAAAATAAAAGTTAATATAAAAGAAAAAGCTAAAGAAGCGTCCACTCTTTATACAAAAATGCACTTTAAAAAAGTGTACGAAGTTCTGGAATTAGATCTTACAAAAGAATAACTGAATTAT
>JBHLLE010000200.1:0-6783 GCA_048885945.1 Candidatus Hermodarchaeota archaeon
GCATCTATAATCTTCTTAGTATCTTCATTTATATTTTGTTGAATGTTTTTTATAAATCCATCCTTTATTCCAATATCTCCATTAAACCATGGATTTCCCGTTCCATCAATAATTCTACCATTCTTAATAACAATATCGTAACTCATTTTTATATTCCCTAAATTAAAATCTAAATGTATTATACTAAATTTTATTTACTATTAAAAATAAAAATTCAAATGAAATAATTATGGAATCTATTTTAAGATTCTTGAACTACTAAGATTTCCATTGGTAAATACATATTTAACATTTCACTAAATTTTAAATCGTCTGGTACAACTTTACCTCTAATAATAAATTCTAATTTTTTCATACGATCCACATCCCATTCAAATTCGTTTAAGATATAAGGTTTAAGCTTACCAAATTCGATATCTTTATCTAACATGAAATCTTCAACTAATTTTTCTAGATCTTTAATGTTAACCATTTTAAAATAATCCTCTTGGAATATTTGTATCTTATAAAATGTGCAAATTGTATTAAATATATATAAAAAATTAGGTTTTAGGATATATAAAGTTATAAGAATAATTGTATAAACTAATTTTTTATCTTGTTTTCATGATTGGCATTAATAATTGAAATAGTTTAGAATAGAGTTTCCTAATTAATGAAATTTCGAATAAGAGATGTATTAATTTTAACAATCTATGCTTTTTAGGTTTAAAGGTGCTTTTATTCTTGTCATATGTTATATTTCTAATAAAGAAATTTTTCTGAAATGTTGAAATCAATAGTTGATAAGTAATTATCGATATAATATCCCAAGCTCTTCTTTTATGGTCAATTGGATAATTTATTTTTTCTCCCATAGCCATTCTTACAACTTCAATTATGTGAAAAAGATCTATTTTGCTTCCTAAAAGCTCTTTACTAGCCCATAAAAGATATATGCATCCTCCACAGTAAGAAATCAAAGCTTTAGCTCCCGTTTCTTCTGCTTCTTTAAATTTTTTAGCACCTTGAGAAATTATATCGAATGGAATAGCCATATTCTTAACCCAAGAAGCACCTGCTCCAAAGCCACAACATAGAGAATCCTTTCTGTTATGTTTCATTTCTATAATTTCGCAGCCACACTTGCTCAAAATCTCTCTAGGGTCTTCCCAGTATTTTCCACCACTGGCTTTAGAATAACAATTATCGTGCACAGTGACGCTGAAATTCAATTTTTTACTTAATTTTATTTCACCTGAGTTAACATTATCCAAAAGCCATTTATGAAAATTAATAAAATTTTGACTATGTTCAACGCCCATTTCTTTAGGATGAACTTCCGAAAAAATAAATTCAACCGCATCTAAGGTTGCTACAATGTTTTTAACTCTCCAACTGTCAAAATCTTTTTTAGTTCTTAGAGCAATTTTTTGCACTGTATCTAAATATCCACCTTGATATAAATATGCCCCTCCTTCCCATTGATCTATACGATCTATTGGTTTAAAATAATCCAACAATTTACTTCCTCCAATGATGAAGGGAAATAAATGGGTATAGTTCCCAATTAATAGAACTGTATCCTCTGGTTTGGGTACGTAATTCATCCACTCATCAATCCACTTTTTTTCTTTTTCAGAAAGAAGTAGATTTAACAATTGCCAAATATTGGGCTCCTCTGTGGGACAGACAAATTTGTATAGGGGGGGTGCACCTCGTTTCTTGTATAAATCATTCCATCTTTCAAGAATCAGTTGATAGGGATTTGCTTGTTGAGGACAATATATATTGCATGAGAGGCAAGTGTTGCATTTATATAGAGCATATTTAGATTCTTTTCCTTCTATTAAATTTTTCACTTCCATTTTTGCAATATCGATTGGTAAATGCATTACAGGACATAAATGAAGACATAAACCACATAGATTGCATAAATCTTCTCTGAATGCAGGGGTTCTTTTAATCTTTTTGACTTCTACCATTTTATTTACCATATTAAATTGTTTTAATTTATTAAAATAAAATAATAAATTACCAAGCATCTCCATATGGTGGAGGGTCTTCAGGAATTTCAGTAATTTTAAATGTTTTTTTTGAGGTAACCATTGGGAATTGCTTCCTAACAATTCCTAAAAAGAAATCTTTGGCTCTTTTCTTCTTATCCTTATAAGTCATTGGTTCTTCGCCAATTGCTATTTGTAAAAGCTCTAATATGTGATATATTTTTACTTTTTTAAAATATAATTTCTTAGCAGTTAATAATGTTGCTAAACATCCAGCACAATACACGCAAACAGCATCAGCTCCAGTTTTCCTAAAATCCTCAAGATTTCTCACTGAAGCCGCTTTAATTATCATTGGATGGTAAGCAGAATCAACTGAAAATCCAGCACCAATCCCACAACATCTCATGTTTTCGCGACACGCTTCAATCTCTATCACTTTAACTCCAATAGCGTTTAAAATTTTCCTTGGCAAGTCCATATACTCATCTCCGAACATTTTAGAATAGCAAGACTCTTGGATTGTTACGGTTATATCTAACTTTTTTTTAATTTGAATTTCTTTATTTTGAATCTTTTCACAGATATATTGTATATATGATTTGATCGAGTCGAATTTATACGTTAAACCATAATGAGGAAGCACGTTTTTAAACACGTTAGTACCCGCAGTACATAAAACCAATAAATTTTTTGGTTTTAAAATATTGAACCATTTATCTAATCTTTTAGTAATCTGATCTAATTCCTCTCTATATCCTGTCCTAAAGAGAGTTTCTCCACAGCAATATTCTAATCTTCCTCTTATGTCTAGATCCTTAAAAATACTTGTTTGAGTCAATTCAGCGTAAGTTATAATATTACATCCTGGATATGTTAATGTATCTCCTTTTAATGGTTCTAAAGATGCCCATTTTTCAACAAGATTTTTTGTTTCTTTAGGTAAATGTTCCATTACATAGGAACGAAAATTAGGATAATGGGGATATAGGGTCATATAATATCTTCCTCTTTTGCGAAGTCCTTCTTTTTTATATTGTTCGTTCCATCGTTCTAATATTAAACTTGCTGGATGAGCGTTTTCAGGACAGTAAAAATTACATGTAAAACAGCTTTGACATTCATTTAACACTCGTTCAGTAGGTTCACAAGAAATCAATCTTTTCATTTCTTTTTTAGCATCATCAATAGGTAAGTTCATGATTGGACATTTATGAAAACAAGTCCCGCATTGAGTACAAGCATCTTTATTAAATGCTGAGAAAAATTCAATATCAATTGGCTCAATTTTAGTCATATTAAATTCAATTAAATTCAATCGTTAAGTTTATTTGAAGTTTGATATTTATAAAGATTACTACGATATATTTAAGTGCTTTAACTGGAATTAACTCACTCCAACCATCTGCAGAGTTATAAGACATAGAAAATATATCATTACAAAATTACCTATTAAAATTCCAATATCTTTAACTCCTTTAGTAGATCGAGTTGGTCTTCTAAAAGTATACATTGTGCCAATTGGAAAGAATACAAAAGGTAAAAAATGATAATTTGGGATAATAATAAAAGCCCAAATAGCCAAGATTAAGGTTAATATTGAGAATATCCAAATTAATATCTGACACTTTCGTAAACTAAAATGTTTTACTAGAGCATCTCCATCAATTACTTCGTGAACAAATTGACCCGTGAGCGCAAAAGCTATAAAGGCAGCAATTAGTGGTAATTCCATTTCAAAATCTAATAATGGCAATCCTGCGTCAACTTTAATCATAAAATAAGGAAAAAGCATATGAGAAGTCCCTAATAAAATATGATTTATAAAAGGGATTGGTTTTACCCATTTAACATATACAAGAACGCTCACAATAATTATCACTAAAAATATCCCATTTATAAAATGTTGGCTACAAGTACGCAATAGTAACGCAATCCCTAAAAAAAATGATACAAATCCTATGGTAAATATTTCCTTAGGATGATATCCTTCCACCCTTTTAAGAGTTTCGATTTCATTTGGATCTCTCATATCAACAACATCATTCCAAGTATTTCCTGTTATGGCGAGAAAGGTAAAACCAATGATAATATCAATATGATGAAATAAATTTAGTCTATTAAGATATATTGCAATTAGCATTGGCACAATTACGCTGAAAGTATAGTCTAATCTTAATAATCCGATTCGGTTTGCCATTATCTAATCTACTTGGTCAATTAAAAATTATTAATTAAAAAAAGATATAATTTTTATTATAGTTTTTTTAAAATCAATAAGTGGAACATCTCTTAAAATTTCTCATATTTTTAAAATTTCAAAAAAAAGAGGACTATGAGATCTACCATTGGTTTTTACATTTTATTTCTTATAAATTCAGGTAATATAAAACCCAGATAAAAAAAAATTGATGACGAGATTAATATAAACCGGGTTATTAACAGAGTTAAAATATCTCTTATAAAAATTAAATCAGAAAAAGCACCAATTGCAAATAAAATAAACGCAATTAATAGAAATTTTCCCTTTAATCGTACTTCAGGATTTTTAGACTTCATAGAAGTTAATGCAAAATTAAATCCAGCAATAATGGCTAAAGCTAAAACTGAAATTATATAAATTTGAAGAGGTAACATATATTCTATATTGATAACTCCATGTAACACAGCTAAAACTGCTGGATCTACAATAAGGAAAAATATAAAATAAATTTCGAACAATATCCCATATATTGCAATAATGGAAAGAATAAGCTTCTGTCTTTTTTCGTACATAAGATCAGTAATTGCGACAAACCAAAAAAATAAAGAAAAAGGAATAAATGTTATTCCAATCAAGAGATAGACTTGAACATTAAATGTATAACCATTTATCAGCGTGAATAATAAATTTGACACTGAGGCCATCCAGGGTTCAACCATTCCAATCCAGGCTAACCCCACCATCAAAAAGACTCTTTCTTTATATTTAAAATATTTTGAAATAATCATAAGACCTATAATAACCGTAGTAATGATAAAAATTGCTTGTAGAATTGAATTCAATACATCAAACGGTCGTAATATCAAAAATATCATCAAACCATTGGTTATTCTAATGATATGAAGAAATAATTAAATTCCACTAATATAAATCTTTATGTAAATAAATGTGAAACATAAATAGTATTTAAAATTCTATTCTCAAAAAATAAAGATTAAAATTAAATTTTTATATACTTAGATTGTTTAAGATATCCCCAATAACGATAATACAATCATGAGTATTCCACTTATTATCGCCAGAGCAATTGCCCAATAACGGTTTGGTGCAAGTTCAGGAGCATGTTTCTTCATTTCGATGTAAGAAATCCCTATCGGAATTATATAAATAAGTCCAAGTATCGGACCAGTTAGTATACTAGCTGTTGAAAAAAGCCACATTGGTCTAGCTACAATGAATATAAAAATTAGCGGTAGTGAGCTAAAAAATATGAGACATAATCGATACACCGTCTCTTTTTTTATATTAAATCTATTGTATATACCAAAGCGTTCGAGAGATTCTTCCCAAAGCCTTGAAAAACCATAAAATGGACCTATTATAGAGCTGAAAAGTGCTAAAATTCCACATATAATGAATAAAATTCCCGACCATTCACCATAAGTTAATGTGAATATATTTACCATCTGGGGAATAAGATCCCATCCTTCTGGTTTAATATTTCTCACATATAGTGTCTGTGCTGCTGCGATCCATATCATTATTGAAAAAATTGATAATATCGCTGCTGATACGAGATTTTGGTAAAGCACGATGTCCCTCCATCCTTTCAAGCGTCTACGTTCTTCTGTGGTGAGATCTTCAGGTTGAAGATCGTATCCTTTAGCTGTTGCTTCATACATACCCATTTGTTTATCTTTAGCGTACCAGATAAATGAAACAGTGGGACCAAAACCAGCGCCGAGAACGACAAATAATACGGCAACGGTCATTATACCCGATGTAGTTTCAAGACCTTTCACCGGTCCGGGCATTTGAGGAGTAAATCCTAAAGCCCATTGTTCTGGAGAAGGCCAAAATAGAATAGCAACTATTACTATTAAAAAAATTAATAACCAAAGCATAATTGTTGAGGATTTTTCTAGCACCTTATAACTTCTAGTAAATACTATTAAAAACGCTACTACCATAATTACTATAATCCAAAAATAAATGGACATAGGAATTAAATATTCCATAGTGCCTGCAGTTTGACCTAAAAGCCCTGCTAGTAACATCGAGTGAAAGATACATCCAATCATAAGACCGAAGAATAACCATCTTAACCATTTTCTATCCCAAGTTTCCTGCAGGAAGGTTTTCCCTCTAACCACCCCGTATTGAACGAGGTAATACTGACCAAAAACCTTTATAAATGCGATAAGAGGTACTAAAAAGAGACCTGTCATTCCAAAATAAGCACCCAAAAGAGGTACAGTAATTAATTCGCCCCCACCTATCTGAGCTGCGGTAAAAATAAAAGCAGGACCTAAATAGGTAAGAAATTCCTTTAATGTGCGGGGAGGCTCTGAGATTCGGGGTTCTGGTGAATTATTGTCGTTGTTAGAACTGTTAGTCGAATTCATTTTTTTTAAATTCAGTATTCTTATATATTACTAATAAAGTATTTATTAGTCTATTAAATAAGGAAGAGATAGAAGAAATTTAAACATTTTCGAATTTAGCACTTCACAGAGCAATTACGAAATCTTAAAAAATCATACTTATTGCTAAAAATATTAATATAATTGCCACAAAAAATTGAAGTTGGTTTTT
>JBHLLE010000201.1:0-6768 GCA_048885945.1 Candidatus Hermodarchaeota archaeon
AAATTTGAATTAGATGTAGATCAACTCAATAATCCTATTGTATTAATTGGGTGGCCAGGTATTGCTTTAGTAGCACAATTAGCTATTGGATCTATTAAAGATTCAATTAAAGCCGATTTATTCATGGAAATTGAATTTTTTGATTTCCCTCCTAAAAGTACGGTCGAAGATGGTATAATGGAAATCCCTTCAGCAAAAGTATATTATAAATCAAGAAAAATAAACGATTTATTCATACTAACTGCAAATTTTCAGCCACAAAATCCTGAAGGTGTTTTTGAATTTACAAAGAGGTTTTGTGAAGAGATGGATAAAATTACTGGAGGAAAAATAAAAATGTTTGTTAGTACGGGAGCATTAGTATCGGATAAGGTTTCTAAAGAGCCTAAGGTACATGTTTGCAGTACAGATAAGTCTTTAATTTCTTCTTTTTTAGATTTTGAAAATACCACTGTTATGGAAGGGGGTATAATAGCAGGAGCTAACGGAATATTACCAGCTTGGGCTGGAACTAAAGGTTTTGCTCCTGGTGTATGTTTATTAGCTGAAACCATTCCATTACCCATGATGAGTTTAGATCCAAGAGCTTCAAAAGCCTTGGTGCTAATTTTAAAGAATTATTTCAAAATAGACATTTCGTTTGATGAGTTAGATAAAAAAATTGAAGAAATGCAAAGCGTATTCGATTCGTTTAAAAAACAGGCAGATTATTTCATGAAAGGAGGTCAGGAGGATAAAGGACCAGATTCTTATTTCAGATAATGACACATTTTTCTAATTTTATTCTTAAACCATTTTGTTAAAAAACTTTTTATTTCTATTAAACATTTATTTTAATAAAAGTAGAATTTACTGTTATTATCTTCTATTCAGATTTCTAATAAAACTTTACTAAAAAAATTATCTGATTTAAAAAACCAGTGAGTTATGATAATTTTTGCAAGAATCTCGTTTAATTGAGGCAAAAAAAATTCGAAAGGAAATAAGTTCAAGCTTAAATCTCATTAATGAACAAGCTAAAAATTACATCCAAGATGTACTTCATATCATTAATAGAGAAATAGGCCTTGATAAAATTTTATCTATAATTCTTTTTGGGAGTCAACAAAAAAATAATCGAAGTAAAAATGATGTAACGGGAATCTCTGATTGTGATTTATTAGTTGTTTTCAAAGATAATGTTTCTAATTTTTTCATAAGAAGAACTGAAAAATATTTTTATTCTTTAGAGAACAAACACAAGTTTCGAAATATAAATTCAAATATAGTAAATAAATTTATTGGAGTAGTTCAACAAAGTACTGGAATGTTTATCAGTCATTTTTTAACTCATAAAACATATTTTGAACAAGGTATATTTCATAAAATATTTGGAGTTAATAGATTTTTATCAGGTATTTTTGCTCCAAAAAAATTAGTACTTAGCAGTGTTGTGGATAATAGCAGCGTATTATGGGGCGAAGACTTACGAGATTTGATCAAAGCAAAGGCAGAGATATCACCATTTGATATGTTAAGAAGTACGTTAATGAATCTTTTAATATTATTATTTTCAATTCTTATTTCTCCATTTAAAATATTTCAAGCTAAATATCAATTAGAAGCTGTGAAATGGGCTTTAAGAGCGTCTAATTTTTACGCGTTTGAAGATTCTAAATCACTTCGTACAAATATTAAACGATTTATCTTACTTGAAAAATCTAAATCCAACAAAAAAAGAGCAATACGATTTTACGCTAAATTTCTTCATTTAAGAAAAAATCCTCACATTGATATGAATTTTATGCTACGTTGCCCTTTCAGAATTATTAAGATTCATATTAAAGGAATCAGGTATAAAAAACTTTTTAGAAAATCCAGGAAAAATTTAATATTATAAATAATACTCAAATGTTTTATACTTTAAGCGATAGAATTATGATTTAAAATTTTATTTTTAATTTAATTGTTAATGTTTAGAAAGAGCAATTATGTTTTTGAGAAGATATAAAAACTAAATATTTTATCTTTTTATCAAGCAAGGGATATGAAAATTTTGCAAATTAATTTAAATTATTTGGAATTAACATGTTTCATTTTTTACAAGATTTATTAATTCTAACTGATAGGGGAATCTCTGTTTGGAATAAAATACAAAATACAGATACAGAAAATCAACTTGTTGGTATGCTTATGATTGCATTAAATAATTTTGCAGAAGAAATATCCACAGGAGGGCTCTCAAATTTTGAGATCAGCAAACTCCGATTTAGTCTCTTAAAGAAAGATGGATTTTTATTTATCGCTAGTTCTTCTATAAAAATAAAAGAGAAAAAGATTTTAACTGAATTAAAACAAGTAATGCATAAATTTTTTGACAAATATTCAAATACTGTATTAAAATCTTGGAACGGAGATCTTTCCCTCTTTTCTGATTTTGAAGAGGTTTTAAAAAATAATAAAAAGGAATTAATGACAGATTTTATTTCCCAGCATTGGAGATAATTCTTAAGAATTACCTAATTTCGAATGAAAAAGACATCGTGGAAGACAAAAATTAGAAAAAGAACTAAATAAAAAGAACATTCTACCCAATAATTTATTAAAATAAATAAGTTTTTTAATTCATATAGAATTGTATAAATTGTAGATTTTTATAGTTTTAATGCTAATTATTTATTATTAGACTAATTAATATTGGTGATTTAATCTGGCTGAAGAGATTGATATAAGGGAACTTTTTTTTGATATTCTAAGTTTAGTTAAGTTTGAATTGAAATTTTATAAAGACCGTGAAAGTCCAATGTTCACTCGAATTGTTAAAACGCGTGTTTTTCAACAAAAAGTGGAAAAGTTAAAAGAATTTATCATGAATTATTTTGAGATTATGTATAAAGATGAAGAAAGCCCGATAAATCAAGCAGCTCTTAAAGCTCAATTAGATAATATTGCTCGTCTAACTAACTATTATAACGATTTATCTAATTTTTATAAAGATCACACAAAAAGTCTAATTACTAAGGAAAAATTATTCGATTTAATAGATTTTAGTCACATTGAAATTCTTTTCTTAATATTCACGAATATTTTAGACTGGGAGCACTATAGAAGTAGTTTATTATTTCCTACAGATAAAGCTAAGGAAAAAATTCTAAAAGAATTTTTAAGTAAACTAGCAAGTTCCGAAATTAAAGATGTTGAAGATATAATCGACTTGGAACAAAGTATTGAATCATTTGTAGAGCAAGTCGAAACTTAATGTTTTTTTTATTTTATATTATAGTTTTAGCGAGTTTAGGGTTATTTTTTCTTTTTATTTCTAAAAAAGTCGTTATTCAAATTCAAATTTAATATCTACATAAGATATTAATATCTAATATACGATAATCTAAAGTCATTTAGTCAAATCTATACGCAAAAATATATATGTATAAACCGTGAAGTCATCAATGGTAAAGAATAAAGTTACATAAATTTTTAAATATCAATAAAATGGATTGCTTAGAAGAAATCTTAGATTATTATGAGAAACAGATTATTCATAAATCTAAAAAAGTAAAAACTTGGATTAATAGTATACTAATTAATTTAATGAAAGATTTAGAAGAAGAAAATTCTAATTTTCGCAGCAATCTAAAAATAAGAAATTGCTTAATCCTCTTGATGAACTTATTTTTTGACATAGAATATCCTAAACATTTCTATGCAGATAGTAAATCTATTTTTGAACTTTCTAATAAAGAAAGAAACAAATGTATTGATATTCTAAAATTAGAATTTATTAATTTTAATTGAAAAATAGAAATTTAGTGAATTAAAAGATTCTAATTCAAAAATTTATTTGGGAATTCAAAACATAGGCTTATAATCTGGTCGAGTTTTATCGTATTCGTTAAAAATATCATCTATTTTTTGTAAGATAATATCTAATTCCTTTTTTGTTTCTTCATCTTGTCCAAACGTTTCAATAATTATATTATATAAGTCTACTTGAAATTCTGAGGTTAGTAAAGAAATCTTCCTTAAATCTGCTTGATGAATTCCGTGAATTCTCAATTCGAAAAATACTTTATCTATTTCTTCTTTAAGATTTAATGTGGCTATAAGTGAATTTGAACACTTTTCAAGAAGTGCTTTTTCTTTACTAAAAACAATTGATTCTTCTTCGTTTAAGTCCTCATGTTCTTGAATTTCCTCAATTCTTTCAAGTAAGAGATATTTGGTTCTCTCGTAAATATGAATTGCTTTTAATATTAAATCTCTACTTTTAATTAAATCTTGTCTGTTAAGTCTAGCTTCGACAATTTTTAGATACGCATCTTCGTAATATGTTTCCAATTCTCCAAATGTACTTTTCTCTCCTTCACTAACTCTCTTTTTGATTTGTCTTAATTGTTCGTTTAAATCGTCTAATTCCTTTAAACCAAGATCCTGATTTTGCAATTCCTTAAATATTTTATTAGCTTGAGTTTTAATTAATATTGTTCTAAGCTTGAGTATATGGGCTTTTTTTTCGATATTTGTGATGCTTCTAACAACACCTTCTTGTTCACAAAATGTAAATATTTTAATAGCGTCGTTAAGTAATTGGTTAAATTTCTTTGAATCAAATTCTATATAATATTTAGAATCTTGCACTTTTTGGATAGCTCTATCTAATTGAATTTCTAACTCAAATATATGATCGATTAAACTTACTTGTTTTCTTTCAGATAATATTCGCGATTTATAATTCATATCTTCTTCCACACTTCTGCTCGCTAGAAACCAAAAAAAAGCAGCTGGAATCCAAAAGAATATTGAAAACAGGAGCATATTAAATATACTTCCAAGCCAGGAGAGTAACATAAAGGAGATTAAAAGAGTAACTCCTTTACCTACTTGCTCAGATAAATTAAAAAACGACGCTGAAGTACCTTTATGCTCAGGCATATTCACATCTATCATAATAGCGTTTTTATTAGACACTGGTGCTGCTCCTAAAGTTGCTCCAATTAAACCAAAAATAAAATACCATACATAATTTGGATACACTGTAAATATTTGTTGGACAGTTAATATTATATACTTCCAAGTCTCACCTGCTGGAATTCGGTCAGGATAATTTATACCTAATTCTGAGACTCTCACTGGTTGCAATAAAAATAACATAATAATACAAAGTGGTATGGCTAAAATCATGCAGACAGTCGCTAATCTTGCGCGATTTTTCTTATTTCTTCTAAATAAAGCATCTCCCAAACGAGAAATAATTACATTTCCTAAAATGTATCCAATACCCACCATTCCCGCAAAAATTGAGGCAACTTGAAGCTTTATTTCGTCAGGCAACTCCGAAAAATAATAAATAACCAACATAGAAGTCAAAAAATACACCAAAATTGTTCCTGGAATAATTGTTAAAAATCCTTGAGCAATTAACCGACGATTAGTTTTCTTCCTTATTATTTCGATTAAATCCTCTTTTGAAATCTTATAGCTATATTCTAAATTGAATTCTGCTAAGTCTAATAACTCACTTTCGCTCGCACCACGTTGAGGGATTTTAACAAAGAATAAT
The DNA here is from genome assembly GCA_048885945.1 of Candidatus Hermodarchaeota archaeon. Taxonomy (GTDB): domain Archaea; phylum Asgardarchaeota; class Lokiarchaeia; order Sigyniarchaeales; family SOKP01; genus LW40-45. Next base: position 5,540 of record JBHLLE010000201.1, read on the forward strand.
ATTATTATAATAAAAAAGCTAATACTAGATAAAAGAATAAAAGGAAATCTCCACCCTAAAATTGGTCCAATAAAAGAAGATAAAGCTTGTCCAGTTCCATTTGATATGGAACTTAGAATTGCTAATGCTCCAAACCATCCTGATCTCTCTTCAGGGGGAATAGCATCAGAAATAATTGAATAGCCAACCGGTAGAACGCAACCTAATCCAGCTCCACTTAACATTCTACTTATAATTAACATTTCGTAAGTCTGAGAATAAGCAGTAAGAAACATTCCTATTGTCCAACAAAATGCTCCTAATCTTATCACTTTAGCTCTATTAATTCTATCAGTAAAATACCCCCACATTAATGCGAAACATGCGCTTACTAATAGAAATAAAGCGTCAGGAATAGCAATAAAAGCTTCTGGAATATCAAATTCTTCTTTTATAACACTATAGCTAGGAATCAACATATTAGCGCATGCAATTGACACAAAAAGGAGTAAGACCACTAAAATTATAGGAATTAAGTCCTTTTTACCAATTTTTGTGAGAGGAATAAAAAATTACCATACAAATTTCAAATGATTATAATTAATAGGAAACGAGAATTAAAAAAATTTTCAAACATATTAATTACAAAAAATTAGATAATATTTATGTAAGATTTTTCCTAGAAAACTTTAAATAGTACAAAGATACTCGAAAGCATTAATTTTTTATTCTACAATCAATAATTTTAATTAATCGAATAACGATTTTTTTCGCGTTTATTTCAGAATTTCTTCAGATATAAACATCGGGCCTGTGGATTAGACCGGAAGATCGTTCGCTTGGCATGCGAAAAATCGGAGTAACTTGCTCTGAAACGCATCAGGCCGCGGGTTCAATTCCCGCCAGGTCCACTAATATCTCCACTAATTTTTTTATAATTCTTCCTACTTAAATGAATTTGAATCCTTTAACATTCAATTTATCCGTTTAATAATTAAAATAAAAAAAAAATATTTTTGCTTTAAATAAATAAGAAATAAATAGCAGATTGTATATTTGAAATCTATGAAAAATTTCTCAATAAAAGCTAATTACATTATACTTATTTTTATCCTTGCTAGTTATCTTACCACTTCATTTAATGTTGTTATAGTAAAAACTAATATAACTACTGATTCTTTTTATTTTGATGAATCTAATAAATTCGAAAATGGAGATAATTCAATTATAACAAATAACATAGAAATTAA